>CAUJJY010000025.1 GCA_963205155.1 Candidatus Zixiibacteriota bacterium
GTGTTGGGAGGAGCGAACGTTGCCGAATAATGCGATCTCCTCGCCGCTGGAACTGACTTCCGCAGAATCGGATTCCGCGTTGAGACTTCCCTGCTTTATCCTTACGTTGCTGATGGCAATCACCTGATCGCTCTGGGCGAAAAATTGAATCGTATCGGCATTGATAATCGTCGGAATGCGCTGAAGTTCATAATCCACGATCAATTCCGGAGCACCCGTCATGAACATGGCTTCGTCGCGTTCACGGAATATCCCCTGCGTGCCGGAAACCCGCACATGCCGGTTCTGGTCCTCGACCACAACTTGCCCCCACGCCTTTGTGATTTCCGTCTTTTGGTCGAAATGCACGCTGTCCGCCGCCAGTGTTTGCTGTGGTTGCCGGATACGAACATTTCCCAGCAGTCGGACGAATTGTTGCGCTTCGTACAAGATCGCGTAATCAGAGGAAAGATCGCTCGAATCCTTGACGAAGCGGACATTGCCAATGAACTCAATTATAGTACCGGTAGGAGTGAGCGAGGACTTCAGTTGGTCGGAACCTTCATAGCGGATGCGTCCGGCATCAGCGCCTGAAAAGCCACCCAGAAGCAGGAAAGCAGCGAGAATGAGACAGGCTTGTTTCACAGGAATCAGTAAATAACTCTCTTGGCGAATTCGCAAGGCTTCAGATTCTATCGCTGGCTGCAGACGCCTCAACCGTTGAAATAGGCAACGGCGACGAAAGTGTTACGAATCGAGTTTTGCGTAGTTCCGCAATATCCCGATTCCCGCAACCTCAACCTCGACCGTATCGCGATCCGACATTGGCCCCACGCCCTCCGGCGTACCCGTGACAATCAAATCGCCCGGATTCAGCGTCATGACATGGTTCATAAACGAAATGAGTTGAGGGATCGCAAATATCATGTTCCTGCTATTGGAGGACTGCCGGGTTTCGCCGTTGAGCCGTGACTTCACATCAAGCGCAAGATAATCCAGATCAGTAACCAGATAGGGCCCGACCGGACAAAACGTGTCAAATCCCTTTCCTCGTGTCCACTGCACGTCCTTCTTCTGCAGGTCGCGCGCAGTAACATCATTGACGCACGTGACGCCGAAAATGTTCTCTCTAATCTTCTCCGGCGAAAGTTTGCGGCAAGTCTTCGCAATAACAACACCGATCTCGCCTTCATAGTCGACACGTTTGCTCGCCAGCGGCATGCGGATAGTATCCTCCGGTCCGATCAAGGCCGTCAGCGGCTTCATGAACGTCACCGGCTCTTCCGGAATCGCATTTGCCGATTGGCTCTCTTTGACATGGTCTGCGTAATTCAGCCCCACACAGACAATCTTGGTTGGCGTCACCGGAGCCAGCAATCGCGCCCCCGCCAGCGGGACATTGCGCTTTGTCACCGCAAAGTTCGAAAACAAGTCGCCATCAATGACGGCAATATTCTCTCCTTCAACCAATCCCCACGTCGGCTTGCCGTCAACGGCGATCCGGCAGTATTTCTTACTCATCCAGTAGTCCTTTCAAATGCTCGCACACCGAACGTGCCAGCGCGTCAAGATCATATCCACCTTCAAGAAACGAGACAATTTTTCCTGCGCAATGCTTATTCGCTATCTTACAAATCATTCGTGTGATCTCAAAGTAATCCTCATCTTCAAATTGCAGCGATGCCAGCGGATCGTCGCGATGGGCATCAAACCCGGCCGACACCAAAATCAGCTCCGGTCTGAAGCTGTCCATTGCCTTCTCAAACACCGGCTGCAGCCGCGCTAATGCCGCCTTTCCGTTGGTACCCGCCTCGAGTGGAATGTTGAGAGTATATCCCTCGCCATCATCCTTTCCGCGTTCGTGCGCTCCCCCTGACCCGGGATAGAATGGCCATTGGTGCATACTTGTGAAATGAACGGTCGCGTCGTCATAGAACGAATCCTGCGTCCCATTTCCGTGATGCACATCAAAGTCGACAATTGCCACTCGCTTCAGGCCACAGTGTGCACGGGCGTACCGTGCCGCGCCCGCAATGTTGTTGAATAAGCAGAATCCCATCGAACGATCCCGCAGTGCATGATGTCCAGGCGGACGCACTGCACAAAATGCGCGGTCAAATTCGCCCTTGGTCACCAACTCTACCGCCTGAAGTCCAGCGCCATACGCCAACATCGCCGCCCTCGCCGATTCGCGATTGATATAAGTATCTGCATCCAAAAGGCGCAGCCCATCCGGCTTCAACCGCATGATCGACTTTACATAGTCGTGATCGTGATTAAGTTCGATTTCTTCAATCGTGGCCGCGCGCGGCTCAAGTTCGGTGACTTTCTTGATCAGCCCAGAAGAATAAATCAGCTTATCCAGGACCGACAATCGCCCCGCATTCTCCGGGTGACCATCGCAGGTGTGCAATAAACAATCTGCGTGGGTGATGTATGCGACGCGCTTCATAATTACACCATCAACAGAACTCAGCCTTGCTGAATAACTTCCGGTTTGGCGGCGACGTGGAGTTGCTTTGTCTTCCATTTCCCGCGGCTGAACCAGATCAGCAATGCTATACCCTTCACTATCGTCGTCAGCGTAATCGACCACCACACCCCATTAACGCCGACACCAAGGTCATGACAAATATACAGCGCCAACGGGAAACGGGCAATCGAGCCGACCAGCGATACTGTCATCGCCGGTACGGTATTCCCCGCGCCGGTGAACGCCCCTTCCATCACGATTTCAATCGCCATAAAGGTCTGTGATAATGCCAAAATCATCAGATAATCGGACGCAATGACAATAACCTTCGGATCGTTAATGAATCCGGATGCGATCACGTGCGGAATTGTCAAAAACGCCAGCGATATTATCCCTGTCGAAATTCCCGTAAACAGCAGTGCATACCAAACCGACTTGGCTGCGCGATCCGGCTTTCCGGCTCCCAGATTTTGTCCCACCAAGGTCGACACGGCAAGCGAAAACCCGAAGCACGTAAGATATGAAATCGATTCACAGCGGTTTCCGATGCCGAGTGCCGCGATCGCCTCCGTGCCGAAGCTGGCTGTGATGCGATTCATGAACAGGTAAACAACCGAGAACGTCACACCCGCCGCTGCCAATGGCGATCCGATCTTGATCAATTCGCCGATCATCTTGCCATCCGGTCTGAACGCGCGTGTAAAATTGAATTTGAACGTCAGCCGACCATGCCGAATCAGGACGATGTACAGCGTAAGCCCAACGACATAGGAAATCACTGTCGCTACCGCCGCTCCGGCAACTCCCATCTCCGGGAATGGACCGATGCCGAAAATAAACAGCGGATCTAAAATGATATTCAAGAACGTGCCCACCGTCGAAATCATCAAAGGCGTCTTGGTGTCGCCGGTAGCGCGGAATATCGAAGCGAATAATTCAGGAAGCATCATCAGCACCGACGCGCCAAAAAGTATCTGAAGATAGGTTGTCCCCAGTTTTGTGACTACATCATCGGTGTGCATGATGCTGAACATGTCGCTCGCAAAAATACAGCCGAGGATCGAAATCGGAATCGCTGCTGCAACACCTGTGATGATCGCCTGCCGCGCCGCATGCGAAACCGTATCGAATTGCCGGGCGCCATAAAATCGCGACACAACCGCAACTGCCCCCGTCCACACGATGTCGTACAGGCTGAACAAAATCCAGATCACGAACATCGAGCTGATCACGGCAGCCATCTCGTTGGAGCCGAGGCGCCCGACCCAAACGGCATTGACAATTGTCAGCGCTGTCCGGAAAAACATCGCGCTCACCGCCGGCCACGCAAGCCGAATCACCTGACGCGGGATTGAACCCTCGGTGATATTAATGATCTTGTCTGTCATGGAATCTGTAGGGCGCTGTGTACCCTCAAGTCTTGGTAGTGACCAATTCGACTACGCGATCGAAGTTTGCACCCCAACGCGCGTGTGCGGAAGATAAATCGTCAACTTCCAGTCTTGCCACAGTTCCCAGCGTGGCGGCCGCTGCCATTAGCGAGCAGACCGGATCGTCATTCGTTACAATCGCCTCCGGCGATAACTGCTCACGGCCTTCAAGGACCACGCCGTCGCCGATTTCCGCAACCTTGACGCCGAGACTGCGAATCAAATTGCAGATGCTCTTGCGGCGCGCTTCTTCGCGGTCGGTATTGAAGGGCGACGAACGAATGACCGCTGTCCCGCCGGTACGCGAATTAGCAAGAGCAATCGCACCCACGGCATCCGGGTAATCGTGCAGTTGATCATAATTCACCGAACGTGATTTCACGCTTGAATGTGCAATGACCAAATTCGCGACCTTCCCATCCTTCACCATACTCACCTCGACACCCATCCGGCGCAACTGCGCGAGCGGCGTGAAGGTGATGTCATCTGCATGAACATTTTTCAAAACCAGCTTACCCTTGCCGTGGCTAATGACCGCCGCCGCCAGATATGCCGCGAATTCGGAATCGGGCCGCAGGTTGATCGTCGCATTCTCATTCTTGATTCCGCCGGAAACAGTGACACGCGACTTAAATTCAGCGACCTTCGGCGTCTTCTTGGCCAGACGGCGCTCCAATTCATCAGTCGGATCAACCTTGATCAAGTTCTCGCGTTGGAACCCGGCGATGAAGTGCTCGAAAAGATAATCGAAACGGCTGGCCTCGAACAGGTCGAGCAACTCCGATTCGCCTCCTTGGGCTGCCATAGCGATCAACAATTGCGGGACAATCTTGGCATTCTCGCGCTTGAGATGATACTTGATTTCCTTGTTAATTGCGGTCTGCACCACCAGATGTGGCCGCGCACCATTCAAGAACTCAATTTCTGCGCCCATTCTTCGCAATGCCAGCACAATCATCTGCACGGTATTATCCAGCTCATCTACGATCGAAACGCGACTCCCTTGCCGCGTCGCCGCCAACACCAGCAGATACTTGAACATATCATAGTCGGTGATCGGTTCGAGATAATCGAACGGCTGCCCCGGATTCGGTTGCACGATTACCGAATAATCGGTCCAATTAAGGGCTATCCCCGCAGTCGCCAGTACCGGTTCAAACTGTGTCAGCAGATCCGTGCGCTCGATATTGTTCAGCGCTGTCTGCACAGACTTCAGCGATGCCAACGCAATCGCCGTCAATGAAGTCGTATAATCAGTCGTCGTATCGATAACCAGCTCGTATTCTTTCGGTCTCGTCAGCAGCATCTTACATCTTCTCCAAAGGTTCGATTCCCAGTACGCGAAGTCCGTCAGCCAATACGATGCGCACCGCAAATGCCATTTGCATCCGCGCCTGCGTCAGCTTGGCATCCTCGGTGATAATCCGTATCCTCTGCCAGTAGCTGTTGAATGCACCGGCAAGATTCAGCAGATAATCCGCCAGACCCGAAGTTTCAAATGACTCCGCCGCCTGGCGCAGCCTCTCCGGATAAACCTCAAACCACTTGATGACGTTCTTTTCCTCTTCATCCAATAGCGACAAATCGGCATCCGCTTCCGGCAGAGTTTTCCCATACTTCTGTATTAACGATGTCAACCGCGCGTGCGTGTATTGCAGATACGGCCCCGTCTCGCCCTTAAACGACAACGCTTCTTCCCAGACAAAATTGACATCTTTGTTGCGACGAACGCGCAGTTGCGTAAAAATCAGCGCTGCCACTGCTACCCGCTCCGCTGTCCAGTCAACTTCTGTAACATTCGGGTTCTCGGCACTAATGATATCTCTCGACAAAGCCGTGGCTTGCGTTATGACATCCTCAAGAAACACTAGCGTCCCGCTGCGCGTCGACATCGCCTGATCTCCGAATTTCACCCAGCCGAATTCGACATGAACCGCGTTCTTGACCCAGTCATTTCCCATCAACTCCGCGACTTTGAGGAACTGCTGAAAATGCAGTTTCTGCGACGAACCGACGACATAGAGAATCTTGTC
>CAUJJY010000026.1 GCA_963205155.1 Candidatus Zixiibacteriota bacterium
AAACAAGACTAACAGCATTGAAGGGCAGATACAGAGTCTCGGGGCGCTATAAGTGAGACTCTTGTATCTGCTCTTAGTATTTGGGCTGAAAAGCAAGACGAAACTGCACAATGGTACTTGGGAGGATTACATTCGGACGACCGAATGTGCTTCCTTTAGCCCCAGACATCACAGCACTCCCTTCTCCCTCAGCCAATCGTCATTGAAGATCGTGCTTAGATAGCGCGACGCTCCGTCCGGAAAAATGGTAACAATTCGAGCTTTTTGACTTAGTGTTCGTGCAAGATTCAGCACTGCCCAAATTGCGGCGCCACTTGATCCTCCTGCCAACAGTCCCTCTTCTCGCACCAATTGGCGCGCATGGTGAAAGGCCTCTCGATCGGAGACTTGAACTATGTCGTCGATGACAGAGAAATCGGCGCAACCGACAATGAATTCGTCGCCAAGTCCTTCCAACAGGTAGGGAGACGGTTTTACCATCTTCTTCGAACGAAAGTACTCTGTATAAACGGAGCCCTCCACATCGACGGCGATCACTCGAATGCGGGGATCCTGCTCCTTCAAGTAGCGTCCAACACCGCCAATCGTACCGCCGGTGCCAATTCCGGCGACTAAGAAATCAATCCGACCGTCCATCTGTTTCCAGATCTCTGGTCCAGTCGACAAGTAATGCGCTTCGTTATTCTCACGGTTGTTGTGCTGATCCGGGAAATAGCAGTGGTCCAGCTCCTTCGCCAGGCGTGGAGTAATGTTGTTGTATGAGTCTGGTGATTCCGGTGGCAGTGATGTATCGGCTTTGATGACTTCAACTCCTAAGGCGAGAAGTTGGCTCAGCTTCTCTTTGCTGATCGAGTCGCGCACCACGACCTTCAGATGGTACCCTCGCTGGATGGAGATGAGAGCCAGACTCATTGCCATATTTCCTGACGAATTTTCAATTATGGTGTCGCCCGGTTGGATACGACCTTCACGTTCTGCCTTTAAGATCATATACTTTGCAGTCCGATCCTTGATGCTGCCGGTCGGATTCAGGAATTCCAGCTTGGCATAAACCTCGCACGGGAGGTTCGCTGTAATCTTGGTTAACCGGACCAACGGCGTATTTCCGCAGGCTTCTAAGATGTTTTCGAATCTATTATGGTGAGTTTGCACGATGTCTCCTCGAAGATGAAACGACACTGGTGGAAAGCTGCCAGCCATTCAAACCGTGGTGTTCCCTTACGGTCCTGCTTCTTGCCGCCTTGTGTGAGGTCCAGAGTGATGTCTTTCGACTTCAATTTCTCTTCCGTGATTCCAAGATGCAAAAGAAAAGGATTCAATTCAACACACTTTCCGCATGACTTTTGGAGGCGGTCACGGGCATACAACCCCACGAAGGAAAACAATCAGTACTATTCCAGTAGTCTTATGAATAACAGGAATCACACCCTTTTTCCGGAGAAGACGCTATGAAACACCGACATAGACCAGCGATGCCTGAAAGTGAGCTGACAACAAACAGCGCAGTATTCAGACCCTTAGCGAGCCACGGAACCCTCTGGCTGCATAGTAAGATTCGGCGCCGTTGTGATACACAAAGACCTTGCCATAACGGAAATCGGCAAAGATTGCGCCTCCGAGTTTTCTAATGTCCGAAGGCGTCTTCAGCCAACTTGAAGTTTTGGTATCAAAATTCCCGAGCTTCTGCAATTCTCGATACTGCTCTTCCGTCAGAAGCTCAACTCCCATAACGGCAGCCATGCCAAGGGCGCTATTCTTCGGCTTGTTCTCTTTTCTTGACTCTAACGCTTCCGGGTCGTAACAAACACTTCGGCGGTCCTTTGGGCTTTCGGCTGCACAATCGAAGAAAATGTATTCGCCTGTTTTCTTGTCATGGCCAACCACATCCGGTTCGCCGCCAGTTCTTTCCATTTCGTTGAGTGACCACAGTTTCTCAATATCGGCTTCCAGCCTTGCTTGTACTTTAGCCCAATCAAGACCTTTATGGCGGATCTCGTTACTCTCAAAACGGGACTTCAATGTTCTGAGTAGTTCGTCGCGTTGTGCGGTTGACAACTTCTTGTTACTTCCGTTGATGTCTTTCATACCTGTGTTTCAATCTTGAAAGTTATGTGAATCATGTGCATTGCGAGCCAAGGTATTGTCGCAGAGCAACACTACACTTTTGGCCACAACCAGCCGAATGTACCGGCCGTCACGAGAGCAAAGATCAGTCCGTCAAACACTGTCGTAAGAACCGTGCTCCAACTGCGACCGTACCAGATTCCGCTTTGAAGCAATGCTAACGAGTATCCCATGAACGCCGAGCATCCGACAAAGCGAAATACGGAGAGATAGTTGCCACCCGGCTGCACGGCATGCCAGCCAATGTAGGCCGAGAAAATGCTGATTACGATGCAATACAAGAACCAGAGGACAAGACTCTTCCCCATTCCGCTTGGACCGTTTTTGATTACCGTCAACACAGCAACCGGTCCCTTATTAAGTTTTTCTATGAACTCCGGTTTATTCATGTCGCTCATCGAATCGCACCGTGGCAGCATGTAGTCACCGGGCGGAATGTTGAAGGGGCGAAGCGCCGCCTGAATAGCATCTTGGTCGGCCATTTTTTTGAAATCGTTGGCGTGGTACTTGAGGACCATGTGAATAATCGAGCTTACCGCGAAGACAAAAACTGCGGAAAGCAGGATCGGTGCCCACAACGTTGTGAGAAAATCCATAGTCGTTACCTCCTATGACTCGTTATTTGGTGTACTAATCTTGGGTCTATTTTACCGATGCATATTTGTTCATCGCATAAATAGGAGGTACACGTAGATTGCGCAAGCATAAAAACCAATACCCTGCCAATCCATCCGGCCAAGAGTCGTTCACATGATCACAGCCCATACATTTCGGCGAGATCTCCAACAGCCAGAGTTCCCCAGAGGATGACAAGGCCCAGGATGATCTTGACTATGAGTGGTATCGTGAAACCGAACCACTTCCTGACGAGTATGTTGGTTTGGGGAATGTAAACCAGCGAAAGAAGAAGGTAAAACGCGCCTGGTACAGGATGTATCAGAAACAGGTTAAGTAATCCGATTACGATAAATACGATGCCGAATGTCCAGCTGACTATGTTCGACGTCACAGTGGCGTCCTGTGTAAGCGTGTTGTTGCTCATTTTGCCACTCCCCGCACCGTCTCGTCTGCTTGCCGAAACAGCGACGCAGATACGACGAACATTACGACGAAGAACCCATTCAAGATGAAGACTCCAACAATGCCAGGCGGTTCATCCAGGGCGGGCCGGCCGACAATCAACGCGATCACCGGGACCAGCGCCTGAACGAATGCTGTGGAATACAATGCTCGCGCCATTCCGCGAGGTTTTAGTCGTGCAACGGCGGCTCCAATGATGCCGATCTGGAGAACCCCGAAATAAACCAAGTTTATCCCGCCCGGTTCACCAATAATGCCGACAGCAAGATTCACCCAGACGAGCAACAAACCCGCTACCACTGCGATGGCGACAGCGGCTCGGTACGCGATGCTCTCTGAAATCCTTGAAATCAGCACATATGCGAGTCCCGTGCCGAATAAGAGCATACCCATGATAAAGAAATCGCCCACGCCCCAGTCTACCTCGGCGCTGAATTGCATTGCCACTAAAGGCACCATCAAAATGAGCACAGTCGCCAGCGCCACGAATAGAATCTTTTTTCGAAGTTGTAATTCCATGATCACCTCTTGTCGTATGGTTCTATGAGGACATCGCCTCGTTTCAATTTGTTTCCTTCCCGTCAACAGAAACGCCCCTGATTAGAGCTTCTAAAGCGTCCAGATGGCCCTGAAACGCCTTTCGACCTCCACTGGTTAAAGAATAGGAAGTATTCGTAGCCTTGCCTATAAACCGCTTCTTCACCTTGACATATCCTAACTGCTCGAGTGTCGAGATATTGCTTGAGAGATTTCCGTCCGTAGTGCCGAGCAGAACCTTGAGCGCCTTAAAATCAATGCTTTCGTTGACCATCAAAGCGGCCATGATTCCCAGCCTCGTGCGGTTCTCGAAGCACTTGTTGATGTGATCGATGATCTGTTTCATCGCTCGTGCTGCAAGTACATGATGACACCGTATCCGGCCGTGACCATACCAAAGCCAATCGCCCACAACAGCAATCCCACTTCAACCCAAAGTGCCGCCGCCAACCCCAGTGCCAATTCTATCAGACCGAAGTAAAACGTTTCGGAGAAGCTGTACTTGCCGGCGTTTATGATCGCGAGACCAAAGAACACCAACATCGCCGGGCAGATGAGTTCGTATGTGCCGTATTTCGCGAGCACAAGTACAAACACGCCGCCAGCAAACAGCGGTAAGGCGAGGTGCAAACCGAATCTACGCGACGCGAGATTCAACAGTCCCATCTGATGGCGTTTGGCTTTTCGCCACGTGAAGAAGAATGCCAGGACAAGTGCCGCAACCAGAGCAAAAATGAATACACGGACCACCGACTGCACCAGATCAGGTGTGCTCCGCAACGCCGCAAAGACTTCATCAGTTAGCCACAGCGTTCCAAGGCTGCGGTACATAAACCAGATGGCGACCAGTGCGACAATCCCCGCCGAAAAGCCGGAAAGGCCCGACAGCGAGACGAATGTCGCGGACCGAGCCATGATGGAGTGAATCTGGTCTATTTGTTCTGCCGGTCGATCTGAATCCTGCATCATACTCCTCTTTTCAAAGCACTTTGAATTTCAAAGTAATATATACAAATTGTACGCGTCAGGCAATGTCTGGTTTCACTTTTATTCGTAACGGTAAATTTAGAGTCTCAAATTGCGGGCTCTCAACGACATCGACTCTTACTCTCGGAGTCGAGACAGCAAAAGACCCTTGTTTTTCAAGGGCTTTCGTTGATTTTCAAGGGGTTATTGCTATTTGTAAATTAACTGAGGTGGGGGAATTCGAACCCCATAAATGCGTTGTGGGACAAGTACTTACATAGTATTGTGACCGTTTTTGAAACCATCGAGCAGTTAATATAGGCTTGCCTGGTTCGGGCAATTCGGGTGGCACTGCCAATTATTGAACTTTCTGTGAGGCTCACTTTGGACAACAAACCGTCGCTATCAAGACCTTGTCAAACCAAATCAGACATCCAGTTTGATGCGAATCGTTCTACTCCGGACAGGCAGTACTCCCGGGAGTATCCATTCCGAATTCTGAAGCGTTGGTCACGCACCGGCGAATTGTACGTTTACTACTTCTCCTCAAGCTCAATGGACCAGTTCATGACTAACATCAGATGCGATTTCGCGCCCTCCGCGCCGACACGCATGACGGCGGCGAAGCGATTTCCATCGGGGCTGATCGCCACGACGTTTTCGCCAGCCGCTGAATATCGGGAATTAAGTTTGAGACCGAGCTTGGTCGAATTGAAGACAACTGTAGGTATGCCAAGTCGCGGGGTCTGACCCCAATCAACGCTAACTTGAACTACACTGCTGTCGGTCACCCAGTACAGGGTGTCCCCGTTCGGGTGCCAGAACGGATACCAGCCACCGTCTACAGAAACCTGAATGGGAGATCGAGCTTCCGGAAAGGTCCGCAAGTAGATCTGCGAACTGCCCGAGGCGTTCGATCCGTATGCGAACCACTTGCCGTCACGAGAGACTGCGGCATCCTCTTCCCGGGCCGGAGTTCTAAGGAGGGGTTCGGGTGGCGACTTCTTTCGGAGGTCCCTGTACCAGAGATCGAAGTTGCCCTGCACATCAGTGCTGAAGACAACGTATTGACCGTCTGGCGAGAGCGTACCAAACATGCCCTCGCAAATGGAATCGGTCACTCGTCCCGCAGGAATGTCGTATGCCTCTATCGTACCTTGCGATACACCCAGAATCCGAGTGAAGATGAACCGATCGCCCGTTGGAAACCACGAGGGTCTGATGGCTATATTAATATCAGAGAACAATCGTTCCGATGTTCCGCGAAAGAGATCATGTTTCCAGAGATTCCATGTTCCGTCGTCTGCCGCCGTATACAAAATGGTCTTGCCATCTGGCGAAAAGACCGGCGTTGACATGCCGCTTGCAGGCATTCCGACGGTATCGACTTTCTCGGAGTCTCGGAGCAGAATGACGAGACGGTACTCCTCGATTTGCCCCTTGCCGAAATAAACCAGAGTCCCATTCTTTGAAACAGTAGGAAATTGCCCGCCATGAATTGCCATAACGGGTTCGCCTGTAACCCGCAAGTCCGCGAATGAAAAAGGCAAGGTCCAAATCTCACCTTCGTTGGAGGTAAGGGTATAAAGCAGATGCCCTGATGTTGAATAGGCTACTCCGTTGGCAAGAGGCACCTTTTGAATCATGGTCAGCTCTTTTCGTCCATCCTGAAGGACTACAATGCCATTGTCGGCTGTTCTTTTGGCGTGTAAATAAAGGAGAACGGTTTTTCCATCGGGTAGAAATTGGGGGGTGTGAAAATCATGAACAAGAACGCTGTCCGAAGGAATTACGAGATTCGGCGTGCCGCCATTTTCTGAGGTGCGATAGAGGCCCCCGCGCCAGATTGCCATGTAGATATCGCCAACCTCATTCCAACAGCCGCCAAGGATTCGACCGGTCTCAGGAATGGAACACATAAGTCGCTTCTCGCGCGTAACAACATCGTACCGCCATAGGCGCTGATCCTGTCCGAAGGCAATTGTTCGCGAATCTGGTGACCAGAAGATTCCGCCAAGGTTTCTCGATTCGCAAACTATATCTGCATCGAACTGGCTCAGTTCCCGGAGTCGAAGCTTTCCTGCATCGGTGTAGGCAATCAATTTGCCATCGGGGGATACTGTCGCTGGTGTGGAGAAATCTGATTCCAGACTATCAGTCGGAATGACAAATCGCTGAATTTCTTGATTCGATTGCGCTGGCTTCTTGAAATTGAATACAAGTGCGACAGCGATCACCGAGATTGCTGTCAGTGCTACTGCCCAGAAGATTGCGGAGCGACTGGTTTGACTTACAGGAACAGGGACTCCGGCATGGTACTCACCGTTGTCTTGTTGTTCCTTGAAAATCCACGCCAGCTCCCGCTTAAGATCACCGGCGGACTGCCAGCGATCATCAGGGTCTTTCGCCAGGCATTGCTCGACTGTACGCTCCAACGATCGCGGCGGTCTCGCTTCCATTTCCCGCAATGATCGCGGTTGTCCTTTGAGTATGGATGCGATTAAACTGGCTTGGCTGCTGCTTTCAAAGGCCCGGCGACCCGAAATCATCTCGTACAGGATAGCTCCGAAAGCAAAAATGTCGGATCGCTGGTCGACTTCCTTACCTTCGAGTTGCTCGGGTGACATGTATTGAAGCGTTCCAACAATTGCTCCTTGACCCGTCAGTGGAGTGCTCCGCGTGACATCGCTTTCGCCCGGAATTACGAGACTTTCCTGTCTAAGTTTGGCCAGTCCGAAGTCCAGGAGTTTCGCCCCCGATTTTGCCAGCATGATATTGCCCGGCTTGAGATCGCGGTGCACCAGATTCTGTCGATGAGCTTTGTCAAGTGAATCTGCGATCTGCATCGCCACCACCAGCAGTTCGGTTAACGGAAGCGGCCCTTTCGTCAGTCTCGAGGCAAGAGTTTCTCCTTCAAGGTACTCCATGACGAGAAAGTCTATACCATCCTGGTGGCCGACGTCGAACAGCGTGCAGATGTTTGGGTGATTTAAGCTCGAGATGGCTTTGGCTTCACGGTCAAAGCGTTGGCGAGCCTCGGCGTTTTCAGTGAAATGAGACGGGAGCACCTTCACCGCGACAATGCGATCAAGACGCGTATCGCGGGCTTTATAAACCTCTCCCATTCCGCCTGCTCCGGCAGGAGAAAGAATCTCGTACGGCCCCAGCCTTGTACCGCTCTTAAGAGTCAGTATTCACTCTCCACGAATTTGGTATCAGTACAGAGTCATGTCAGACTCTTCCGAAGGACGCAAGATAGACAAGTTGAGTCCATTCCGCAACAAATTGCCGCAGATGGGCTCACACATCCCTTCCGGCCAGCACAACTCAGTTGTGATATCCACTTG
This sequence comes from Candidatus Zixiibacteriota bacterium, assembly GCA_963205155.1. Taxonomy (GTDB): domain Bacteria; phylum Zixibacteria; class MSB-5A5; order CAIYYT01; family CAIYYT01; genus JADJGC01. Next base: position 8,055 of record CAUJJY010000026.1, read on the forward strand.
CGAGAAGTCCAAGTAAAACTTGCGATAGAAACATGGAGTATGATATGAAGCGACACTATCGTAGTAAACACGCGACATTTAGCGGCTTGGTCCAGACGGAATTTCGAGGACGAACCTGATTGAGCGAGTTGACCACCGTCTTTTATGTAAAGTGGAACTGGATCGGACTCCCTCACACGAACAGCCAGAAATGAGTGGCGTAATCTGGGTTTCGCCGATCTATATTATTGGAGGTGGGGGGATTCTCCACAGGCTATTCTCTGCAACTCATTGAGCCCCAACAAACCATGACATAACATCAATAATTACAATGATTTACTGGTTTTTGTCCGCTTGTGTCGGTTTGTATCTGTTTGTGTCTGTTTTGATGGTCGGTGGACACAAAGTGGGCACAAATCAGAAATGGAACGCTGCTGACTAACCGCGTTTGCGCGCCGCCGATCACTCGAGGTAAGAGGAACGGAAGCCATCCCTAACTTCCAGTCCAGGTTGTAACAGTGAGCTCGTAACCTACGGACACGCAGCACACGGCGCCGGGCCACCGGAGAAGATGTAGCTGATCAAATAGACTGCATCGGAGATGGTTACCGAGCCGTTGCAGTCGACCTCGCCGCTGTCGGGCGGATACGGGGCTGGTCCGCCCGAGAAGATATAATTGATCAGATAAACGACATCGGAAACATTGACAGTATTACTTGCATCGACATCGCCACAGGCAAAAAGAGCGTTGCAGCCTGCCTCACCAATTCCAATGAGCAACCCGCACGAGTTGTTTGACGGAAGGCAAATCGATTCCTCCGCAACCCGGTAGTCGCCAAGCGCAGGCGCGCAGAAGAACGGATTGCGACTGACATTTCCGTTCAAAGCAAATTGGCTGTCGATCGGTTCCGCCCAATCGCCTTCGCTATTTCCCCAAATGTCTGTGCAGGTAATTACCGGTGGTTCGTTGTATTCAACGGCTTCGACATAAACGGCTTCTCCCGGGCCGATGTTGGCAATGACACAGTTGTTGATTGCCATGTCGACAAACCCATCGTAGATTCCGCCGTAACAGTCAGCGATAGTGCAGTTGTTAAGTACAAGTTTTGCACCGAATCCGCCTACCGGGTAACCGTCGTTTCGGATAAACAGGCAATTCTCAAT
>CAUJJY010000027.1 GCA_963205155.1 Candidatus Zixiibacteriota bacterium
GAAAGCAGCGAGCGCTTCTCACTGAACGGGAAGTGCAGGTGATGAGAAACGACATCCACGAAACGGTCAATGTCGCTGCGATTAGCTTTGAAAATCTCGTAAATTTCGGGCGAATAGTGCGTGTCGGTGGTAAGCACACGGACAGCATAGGAGAATACCTTCTCCAGCGTTCGTTCCAATGAGTCCGTGTCGGTTTCGGCCGGCAATTCCGAGAAATCGCCGACAAGATATGGCTCGGTGCCGGTCAGGCGGTCAAGCTTGATTCGGCGGACGGCTTCGAAGGTCACACTGCAAGTGCTGTCGCGCGAGGTCTGCGTCACCAGCGGACGCGCCAGCACGCCGATGGTCTCAAGGTCGCCGGCAGCGGTGATTTCGCCGCGGCCGTCACGGACCGGCATCATCACAATCGGCTGTTGGCTGTCGCGCAGTTCGCGTAGAAGCAGCAGGTTGCGCGGCAGGCTAATCTGAATGGTCTCGACGCAGCCGGGAAAGATAATCGTCGAACGCAGGGGGATGATCGGTATCTGGCGGTTAGTTCCGCTCATGGAATGGCTGATCTCCTATTCTCCGACAGGGTATAGTTTACCCGACCGGCGACGATTAGTCGATTCGTCCGTGAATGTCTCCGCCATTGGTACCGCAGACGGGAACAATATCTTTGTACAATTATCGACCAATCGCGGTAATCCCTGTTGTGGTTATTTCGGATGATTTTAACGCGTTTCAATGCGAAGTAAGACAATGGCTTGAGAGAATTTATGAAAGTGATAGTTTGATTCAACTCCGTCGGCCAGTTGTAGGTCGAAACCCTGGTGCCACCGCCGTGTCTTTCAACGCGTCGCTTGAGGGGTTTCGATCGCTATGACATTTGGTGCAAGAATATGAATGTCGAAACCCCTCAAGGCGTCATTGAATTCCAACAAATCTCCAAAAAGGGGTTTCGACCTACGACGTTTCCTAACTCACCGTCGCGTTGGAGAGGCGCTTGGTGAGTTCCGCCAGTTCGAAGTCGGAATAAGCCTCCATCGATTCGACATCGATTTTGATCTGCTCCGGCTTAAGGTTGAGCCGATAGAATCCCGACTTGTTGTTCTCGATCATATTCTCAAGACCCGTCGCGAAACGCTTCAGCTCCTGCTTGACCCGGTAGATATTCTTCGCCTGGTTGAATCCCGGCTCGATCTCTTCCTTGCTCATCCAGCCCTCCGGCTTCAGGAATCGCGCCGCCCCGAGCTTGTAGAGATAGTTGAAGCTCTTCGGTGTCAAATCGATTTCCGCTTCGTTGAAGCAGATCCGCACGCGCTCGCCTTTGAGCAGGCCGCGCAACTTCAATAATGGCATGGTTTCCTCCTCGCTGTTTGATTCAGCGCTATTTCTCTTTCGTAGTTCTCCAAATTTCGTAATCAGATATTCGGCGGCGGCATCGCCAATCAGCGCCGCCAGCTTGGCCCGCTTTTCCTGCGTAAATTGCCCCGTTGTCACATAGCCGGCATTGAACAACCGCCACACCAGGTCGCGGTTTTCGGCATCGAATCCGGCGGCATCGAAAATCGATCCGGGCAGGTCAAAACCTCTGCCGGTGACGTGTGCCAGCGTCCGCAACTGCGCAATTTGCCCCTTCGGTTGATGAAGCAACTCCGCCAGTTCAGCGAGCGAATCAACCAGCCACGCCGCTGTCTCCGACATCTGCAGCATCGCGCCGCAGTGCGTTTTGTAGCGTAGTTCCAGATCGGCTGTCTCAATCGCCGTCGACCATTCGCAAAGCAGGAACGTAGCCTTCAATCCCAGCAATTCGCGTTCGGTCAGGAGGTATTCGTCATCGACAAGACGCATCAGCCACGGCGCCGTCTGCGAGTGTTCATTGAGGTATCGCGTTAACCGACTGCGGTAAGATTTGCCGTAGTCATCGGAAGCATCCAGATAGAGTCCCGTGATCTCAAAATCGGGGAGCATCGCAACAGAGTAGAGCCAGCTCAAGCGGTCGCCGCCATCATACTCGCGCAATTGCGACGTCAGTCGAAACAGCGATGCCGAACCGATACCGCGCAGGCTGGCGAGTTGTCCCATCGGCGAAGCCGAGATTTCGTCCTTCTTGATGAAGACCATCCGCTGTGACTTCAATCGTTCCAGCGATTCAGTAATCCACTCGTCGTCAATGGCGCCTTCGACGGAGGCAAAGAATGTCGATTGCAGCGTCGGTGCGATCTCCGATACCTTGTTGATAACCCGCGCCGAGACCAGGTCAAGAATCACATCCGCCATCGCCAGCGACTGCAGGGAAGACCCCACGCTGTCGGCACAGCCTTCGACATAAAGCTTCCACAAGGTTTCGGCCTCAATATCCGAATTGGCGATCAGCACCGAGCGGCCAAATTGTGCGCCGCGGCCATAACGTCCGGCGCGTCCCGACATCGCCTCGTATTCGCTCCAGCCCAGCGGCGCGACGACGGCGCGTTGTCCGTGCCGTCCCGGTTGATACTTGTAGCAGTCGATGAACACCGTCTGTGCGGGAAGATTCACTCCCATCGCAAGTGTGGTGGTCGATACGAGCACCTTGATTTCGCCGTTCAAGTAGCCGCGTTCCAAAGTCCGACGTTGGCGGTGCGAAAGATCAGCGTGATGAAACGCTACACCCGATTGCAGAGTCTCCGCCAGACGCCGACCCAGAATTGTCGTGGTCTCGCGTTGAAGCTGTTCGATAGTCGATTGCGCTTCGGGCCAGAAATTCCGTTCCGACAAACGTGATGCCAGAATCTCGCAGGCGCGTTTGGCTTTGAGGAAGACCAGCACCTGCTCGCCGCTGTTGACCAGTGTTTCGATATTCGTGAGCAGTAATTCTTCGGGGTCATCAGCATTGCAGTCGGACAAGACTTCCTCGCCGGTGGTGTGGCCATCGGCGCAACGATAACGATAGCGCCCCTGATACAACACCCCGTGGCGCAATTCGACCGGGCGGAAATGATCGACTAAAAGCCGGCACCCCAGCCACGCCGCCAATTCTTCGGCATTGTCGAGCACCGCCGAAAGTGCGACGATCTGCGGATGGTATTGCGAATGTTGCGTCTTGAGGATAGCGAGTTCCAAAGTCGCGCCGCGCTCGCAATCGCCGATCATCTGGACTTCGTCGATGACAATCAGCCCGACGGAGGCCAGCAGATCGAGATTGCGAATCAGCAGTTGATTGAATTTCTCATAGACCAAAATGCCGAGATCGAATTTGCCGTTTTCGAGGTCGTGTTCAAACTCGCGGTGGTCGCCGGTGGAGATCACGACGCGGATGCCCAATTTCCGGTAGCGATTGGCAAATTCGCGATAGCGCTCTTCGGCAATCGATTTCAGCGGCACCAAGAACAGCGCCTTGCGCCGGTTGAAAATTGCCGCCGTTGCCGCCAGTTCACCGCAGAAGGTTTTTCCCGAAGAGGTCGGCGCACAGACCAGTACGTTCTCGCCGGCGAGGATGCGATTCTCGATAACGGCCCGGCGCTGAAGCGGCAGAAGCTCTTCGCCCAGCCGTTCACGCCAACTGGCGACGACGATTTCCGGCAGTCCGTATGATTTCAGATGTTCCATTTGCATCAAGTTCATTGTTTAGCTCCCTGTGGATACTGAATTTGTCTGCGCCCTCACCCTCAGCCCCTCTCTCCCGTAAAGCGGGACCTTGTCGGCCGCCGGGAGAGGGGAGAAGGAGTTTCGTAGGTCAGGAGCCCTGCGCTCCTGACATCCCGTTAGTCTCTCCCACCAGGAGAAAGGAGGAGAAGAAGACATCACATCTCAAATGCTCGTTACGACATCTCACAACTGGAGGAGGCGCAGGAGAGGCAGAAGAAACAACCGCCTTCGTGAATCACAGTCCCGCCGCATTCAGCGCAAAAGCGATCGCCGCAGTCGGCACAAAGATAATTATTGCCGCTCGATACCAGCATCCCGCCGCAGCAGCATTCCATTTCCGTGGTTTCCAGCACATTCATTTCACTTTCCTTTCGCTTCATCGGAAAGCCGCCTAACCGATGACGCCGTGGCGGAGCGGGCCGCACACCCGCTCCGGTGTTTGATTGGTCACGTGGTAACCGTGCTTAATTTTGTCGTGAGGGCAATATACTGCACATTTGTGCAGTCGTCAAGAGGAATCTGAAACTTAAGCAGGAATTTTCTGCAGAATCTGCAAAAAGTGATTCAGCGGCCAAATCAAGGAGGCGCCGACGAATGATAAGCCGTTTAGATATAAGCGGTTGTGCGCATCGATTAGACCTGGATGTGAGGCAAGATTTGCAAGGACGCGGCAGGCGTGGACGACTGCTGCGCACAATTTAGTAGGTAGGGGCGCAGCATGTCGAAGATCCCGCCTTTGCGGGGCTGCGCCCAGTCGCGCCATAGGCGCGATAGCTCGTAGGTCAGGAGCCCTGTGCTCCTGACACTACGCAGTCGGCACCACCACCCGTCGTCCCAGCAAAAAGGCCTGATGAAAAAGCCCCTAATA
>CAUJJY010000028.1 GCA_963205155.1 Candidatus Zixiibacteriota bacterium
AGCAATGTCGATCAATACGACATTGAGGTTAACCACATGGTGCGTTCGATGCGGTTCGATCTCAAAGAGGAAAAGCTAATAAGAGAAGTCGTCGAATCGGGCCAGTGGACAAATGTCGACAATGAAGAGAGATTTCGCGAAGCCAGCGAATCGCGCGCGCTGCGCAGTCTGCATGTCTCGTGGTGTTCAATCGTGCCAGTTTTGTCGCGCGGGCAGAGTATCGGCGTGATCGTGGCCGACAATTTGATTACCGGCAGACCGATCGAGGATAGTGCTGTCAGACTGCTGCAAGTGTTTGCCTCGCATGCGTCCACAGCGATTGAACATGCGCAGTTGTTTGAGGAAGTCGAGCGCAAAGCGCATTCGTTGGAAGAGGCGCAGAAGACAATTGAAAGGGTACAGCAGCAGATCAATGCGATTGAGCGGATATCACTGGCTTCGGAGATTTCGCACAAGATTTCACACGAATTGCGAAATCCGCTAACAATCATCGGCGGATTTGCGGCGTTGCTAAAAAGCAAGCTCGATCCTGCCGATAAACTAAGTGAGCATGCGCAAATCATAGTTGAAGAGACAGCACGTCTGGAGAACGCAATGACCGATGTGTTGAATTTCTCGAAGTCGTTTGCTCTCGAGAAAGAAACCGTCGATCTGACCGATATTGGCCGGGTCGCCGCAGACGTTTTTGCGCGCCAGCATCCGGCGAGAGAAATCGAACTGGCGCTTGGCGCCGAGCCGGCTCATTACGTTTGCGTCAACAAGGATCAGGCGGTGCAATCGCTCTACGATATTTTGGAGCACATCGATTCGGCACTGCCGCCGGCAGCGCGTCTTAGTATGAAGCCGAGTGTGCGCGAGGGCAGTCATCGATTGGATATTTGGATACGCGCGAAACCGAGCGAGGAATCGGAATGTCGCCGGGCATTGGCGGAAGCATTTGATTCGGAATTGCAGGGCTCGTCACTGCGCATGACCTTGGCTTTTGAAACGATTCGATACAACGGCGGAGAGCCGGGAATTGAGATCGGCGACGATGGACAAGCCTGTGTCTACATCGCCTATCCGGTACTGGAGGTACTAAATGTCTAAGACTGTAATGTGCGTCGATGACGAGATCAATCTGCTCAAACTATATCAGCAAGTGTTGACCGACGAGGGTTACCAGGTTCTGTCCGCACGCACAATTAAGGAAGCGATGGAATTGCTCAAATCATTTCCGATCGACTTAGTTGTCCTGGACATCAAGATGGAAAAAGAGAACGGGCTTGATTTGCTTGAAGAGATCAAGCGGAATCGTCCCGAGGTACCGGTCGTGTTAAATTCCGCTTTTAACACCTACAAATCGGATTTCAAGAGCTGGCTCGCCAACGAATACCTGGTCAAGAACAGCGACTTCGGCGAACTCAAAACCAAGATTGGAAAGCTGCTGCATGAATAAGGCAGAATCGACGGTCAGCTTTGCGCAGTTGGTGGAGCATGTAACGCTATTGGTCGATGAAATCAAGCTGGTCAATCTGAATCTCACCATCGCGAACGCCCGGCTGCGTTTGACGGACAACGCGTTTCAGGCAGTGGGCGGGAGTTTCCGGCAATTGATTGACACCACGACGGAGACACAAGAGGCGGCAGAGATCGTACTGAAGCGAGCCCGCGGAGAAAACTTGACGGAAGAAGAGCGGGACTTCATGAAGCGCGAACTTGATCAGAACCTTGAGAAGATACAACGGGCTGCAGAGAACATTATCCAGACGGTGATGTCGATCAAGAAGGGGCAGCGAGTAAATCGCGAAGGCTGACAACAGGAAAGGAAATAAGTACCAGTGCGACTGATTACCATTGTGACTGACATCGGCGGCCCGGTTGCCTTGCACGATATTCTTTCGGAACTGCCGCGCGACTTTGGAACGCCGATTGTAGTGATGCAGCCGGCAGGCGAAGTCCTGGTCGAATCGGCCATTGCGGCCTTGCGACATACGACCAATCTGAAGATTGCCCAAATACAGACTGAAAACGAGCTCGAGGCCGGTACAGTATATTTTGCCGAATCGGGCAGCGGTTATTTGCCCGGAACTGATCGCAACCGGCTGACGTTGGTATCGGCAAATGGACAGGGGAAGCAGACTGGCATGCCCGGTACGGTGGGTGCATTGGCACGATTGCTTGGTTCAGAAATGACGGTTGTCTTCCTGTCGGGCCGCGGTGATGCGACTGAAATCAAGCATGTATGTTCCGCGTTGGAACAATGCGGTTCCCCGGTCCTTGTTCTGGATCGCAGGGAAAGCGTTGTGGATGAATTGGGGCAATGCGCGTTGAAATTCGCTCCCTCGGCAAAAGAACTGGGCGCTGCCAAGATCGTCGCGATTCTCTCCGATGTCTCGGGCAGACCGGCCAACCGCCGAAATACGACTGAAAGTGCCTCAAAAAAGTAAACGACACTCAATAAGTGCCGATAACTTGTAAAGATACCGTGGCAGGGAGAGGACTGTAATGGAAGATTTCGATCCGATAAAAGTTCTGGTTGTCGACGACGAAGAAGTGATGAGAAGTCTCATGACGAAGATTCTTGAGAAAGCCGGCTACAAAGTGGTTACCGCAGGGGGTGGATTTGCGGCGCGGGCGATTTTAGCCGAGCAACCGATTGATATTGTCCTTTCTGATGTCAAGATGCCGGACATGGACGGATTCGAATTATTGAAAGAGATCAAGTCGAACTATCCCCACGTTGCTGTCATCATGATGACGGCTTATGCCGATTCCTACACGATCAAAGATGCGCTGATTTACGGTGCAGACGAGTATATCACCAAGCCCTTCAAGCATTACGAAGTAACGGTCGTGATGGAGCGGGCTTACTGGCGCAGTCAGGCAGGGCGCAGCCAGGCACCCAAACAAAATCCATAGAAGGAGCAGCCGTGGCCAGTGATATCAAGCATCTCAAGACACCCAAGGGGCTGATACTTACGGTCAACGGCGAAGGCACCGTCGCGCAGCTAAGAGTTGTAATTGCTGAACTGGAAGGTCAGCCTCCTACCGACGAGAGCATCAAGAAGATACTGGCAGAGAACGACGTCGTTTTTGGAATTGACGAAGATGGCATTGCACATGCACTCAACATAACAGAAGGTATCGAATCGACCGTAGTCGCGAGGGGAATCGCGCCTGTGGCCGGAGAAGATGCGCAGATAGAGTTGTTATTCGAAGTCCAATCGAAGGCAGAACCAAGCGTCGATGAGCGGGGCCGGATCGACTACAAAAACCTACATTTCATTCAGAACGCCCGCGCAGGACAAATTCTGGCGCGCAAGACGCCAGCCACGCCGGGGACGCCGGGTAAATCGGTATTTGGAACGACGGTTGCTCCCAAGCCCGGTCGCGATCGCCAGTTGGGTAAGGGCACGAATACAGAGATCAGTCCGGACGGCCTTGCATTAGCGGCGACGATCGACGGGACGATAGCCTTCAAGTTCAACACCATCAGCATTCATCCTAACGAGAACATACCGGCATCGGTAGATACGAAAACCGGAAATATCGATTGTGTCGGTTCTCTGAAAATCGGTAGAGATATATCGTCAGACTTTACAGTGATCGCGGGCCACAATATCGAGGTGAGCGGCAATGTCGCTGATGCAGTGGTTCAGGCCGGCGGCAGCATATTGATTCATGGCGGCTATTTTGGAGCGGGCAAGGGGAAGCTGATTGCGGGCGGAGATGTTACCGCGAAATATGTTGAGAATCAGAAGATACGGGCAGGGGGCAGCGTCATGATCGGCGGTGAGGCCCTGAACAGCGACATTTATGCTGACGATTCCGTATACGTCCAAGGCAAGCCGGGAAGCATTATCGGCGGCAGTGTAGCAGCGAAAAGTCTGGTCCGCGCCGTACAGATCGGAAATGAGGCTTCGGTGCCAACGCACGTGCATGTGGCTTACGATATGAAGACCGTGGACCGGCTTCGTGAAGTGGGGCATGAATTGGAACGGCTCCAGGCAGACGAGAAGCGAATCAAAGACGCAATGGTATTTCTCTATAAGCTGGAGATGAACGGCAAACTGCCTGCCGACAAGAAAGAAGCCCTTGATCAGTTCAAGGCATTTATCAAGGATATGCCCAATCTCATTAGCGAGCTGAAGCAGGAGCAGGAGCAACTTCGCGTGAAGCTGCAACAATTGACCGAAGCGCGAATCATAGTCGAGGGCAAGGTGTATGCCGGGTCGGTTTTGCACTTTGGTTCAGTTTACAAGCAACTCCTTGAAGATGAAAAAGGGCCCGTGGTTTTTGAAAAAGCCGGTGACACTATCATCAAAGTGGCGCTTGACTCCAACTATGAGCGGATGCTTGAGGAAGAAAAGAAGCGGCGCAAGCTTCAACAGGCAAGTACTGCCGAAGCTTCAGAAGGACAACAGGCGCAGGAAACACCGGTCGAAGCAGTCAAAGTCTAAAGCGAATTGGCTCGCGTAACGCATTCCACAAGCTCCGATTACAGATCTACATACATCCATCTCCCCATAGAGTTGAGAGCAACTGCCAAGAATTCCCTTGCTTAGCGGCGCATTACGCCGTAGGTTTTGGGGAATTCATTGCGGGTGTAGTTCAGCGGTAGAACGTCAGCTTCCCAAGCTGAATGTCGAGGGTTCAACTCCCTTCACCCGCTGATTTTTTTGTCTTTAACGAATTGAGTTATGCCGTTACCAGTAGTTGCCATAATCGGCCGGCCAAATGTCGGCAAGTCCACATTTTTTAATCGCATTATCAAAGATCGTCTTGCAGTCACTGACGATCAGCCCGGTGTTACAAGAGATCGACTGTATCGAACGATGGAATGGGCTGGTCGATATTTCGTGGCGGTCGATACCGGCGGGTTTTTGCCCCGATCGCATGAGCTGTTCGACCAGCGGGTTCGTGAACAAGCGGAGATCGCCATTCAGGAAGCTGATCTGGTACTGTTCATGGTCGACAGCAAGGTCGGTCCGATGGAGATTGATAAAGAAATCGCCAAGATGCTGCTCAAGATGAAGCAGCCGACGCTGCTAATCGCGAATAAGTCGGACAATGAAACCCTGCAATTGGAAGCCAACAACTTCTACTCGCTCGGATTGGGTGAGCCGTTTCCGGTATCTTCGACTGACGGATTCAACGTCGGAAATGTCCTTGATGAAATTGTGGCGCGTTTGCCGGATGTCACAGAAGAGAAGGAATTTCGTCCGGACGCTATTCGCGTGGCGGTAATCGGGCGTCCGAATGTCGGCAAGTCTTCGATTGTGAACAAAATGCTGGGGGACGACCGGTTGATCGTGACTGACATAGCGGGTACGACACGTGATTCGGTCGATACGTTCCTGGAATACAACAACCAGGACTTTGTCATGATAGATACGGCTGGACTGCGGCGTCAAGCGCGGGTCAAAGATAATCTGGAGATGTATACGGCGCTGCGGTCAATTCGCACTTTGCAGAGGGCGGATGTTGCGTTGATTCTGGTTGAGGCTCCGAATGGAATCACCGGGCAGGATATCAAGATTATTGAGCAGGCCGAAGAGGCGCGCAAAGCGATTATCGTGGTAGTGAACAAGTGGGACTTGGTAGAGAAAGACACGTACACGGTCGATCAATTCACGCGCACGTTTCATGAGAAGGCACGGACCATGAGTTACATCCCGCTGGTGTTTGTGTCAGCCCTGACGGGCCAGCGTGTAACGAAGGTGCTCGACAAAGTAGTCGAGGTGTACAATGACCGGCAGAAGCGGATACCAACGGCAGAGCTGAATAATTTTCTTGAAGCCGCCGTGGAGGAGAGGCATCCACCGGCGCATCGCGGAGTCCACATCAAATTCTATTATGTCACGCAGACAGAGATTGCTCCGCCAACTTTTGTGTTTTTTGCCAATTATCCAGAGCAAATCGACATCACTTATATCCGCTATTTGGAAAATCGCTTGCGCGAGCGTTTTGGATTTGTCGGGAATGCATTGCGCATGAAGTTCAATCCGCGTTCGAGTCGTCCTGATATGCAATAGTCCATCAGTGTCGAGATGATAATCCCTAAAGTTTTATGATCCAGCACTAAACTTTCCGAGTATGTGGGGAGTATATTGGAGACCAGTGATGTGGTTGACCGCCGGAGGAGTTGCGGTCTGCAATGTTGTGCCCGTGTTGAAAGGAAATTGACAATGAAAAAGATGATAGCCGCCATCTTCGCCGTAGTGCTACTTAGCGCGGCTCCTTCGCAAGCCTTGATGATCGGCCAAATGCGCAGCGCCGAAACGTCCGGATGGGGAAGCCTCAACTTGACGACAGGAATCGGGATATTTGACAATGTTAAGCATATTTTTGGGACCGTGCGTTACGGCATTGCTTCACAGGTGGACTTATCCGGTTCGCTGGCACTGTTGGATCACGAAGCCAACGATGATGCGTCACTGCTTCTTAACGCCGATATTCAATACCAGTTTATGCAATCGAAGTTAGGCTATTCTTTCGATATGGCGGGTGGAGCGGTATTCGAGTACTTCTCGATGGGATACGGGAATGTTGATGCTTCGACCTGGACTATCGGGCTGAACTACATTGTGAGCAAGCCGGTGAAGCTCGAAAACGGGTTTGCGTTTACACCATATGGTAGATTGAATGTCAGGTCGGATAATTATAGTGCCGACATTGAAGTGCCGGATGTGATCGGTGTTGCCAAAGCGGCATCGGGTCCAAGTCTTTCAAAACTCCTCGCCGCAAAGGCGACGAACTCGGTGGATGAATCGGATTTCAATATCGGGGTGAACCTGGGCTCGGTATTTTCGATTTCCAGCAAAGTGAGTTTGACCGGCGAGGTTCAAATTGATGACGAGTTCGGATTCCTTGCCGGCATCACTTTCTTCATGTGGTAGCACCGACAATTAGCGAATGAACATGATTGATGCCATCATCCTTGGAGCTGTGCAAGGGGCCTCGGAATTCTTACCGATATCTTCTTCGGCGCACTTAGTCATTGGCCAGGCACTGCTCGGTGTTAACGAACCAAGCATATTTCTTGAAGTCGCGCTCCATGTCGGGACGCTTTTGGCAGTTCTGATTTACTACTGGAAAGATGTGGTAGGTTTGTTGACGTCTTTCGTTAGCTATGCAGCCGGAAGAGATCGCGAACGTCATCGCGACAACTATCGGATGTGCTGGTACATTATTCTTGGATCGATTCCAGCGGCAGTTGGTGGATTGCTATTCAAGGACTGGTTTGAAGCCAAGTTCGATTCCGCAATGTTTTCGGGGTACATGCTGTTAGTCACGGCGGGTTTTCTGACGGCAACGCACTTTGTCAAGCCATCGGCCAAGCCGATCACTTCAGTGCGCGCATTCTTGATCGGCGTAGCGCAATTCTGCGCAATATTACCGGGTATTTCCCGGTCGGGTTCGACAATTGCTGCCGGGTTGTTTCAGGGAATAGATGCACGGGCGGCAGCGCGATTTTCATTTTTGTTGTCGCTACCTGCAGTGGCCGGGGCGGTGTTGCTCAAAGCAGTTGATTTGACTAAGGTCGCCGAACCGATAACTGATTTGCCGGCGTTTGCAGTCGGCGCGTTAGTATCTTTCATTGTTGGAATTGCCGCGATCCACTGGCTGCTTAAGATACTCGGCGGACGCAAGTTCTACCTGTTTGGATTCTATTGTTTACTTGCCGGGCTGTTTACCATAATATACATCTAAGATGCCGACAATCCTGGTAGTGCGGTTCAGCTCGTTGGTCGACATCGTTCTGACAGAGCCTATTGTTCGGCAACTGCGTCAAGTCCATCCCGATGCCAAGATCCACTTCCTCACGAAATCGCGATTTGGCGAGTTACTGTCGATGTTCGATGGCATCGATCGAATTCACCTATGGGAATCGGAAGAGGCAGGCAAACACCTAATGGATGAACTGGATCAGTTCGAGTTCGACTTTACAGTTGATTTACACGACAATCTGCGGAGTCAGAAGGTTCGCAGCGCCATCGGAGTGCTCTGGGTCCATACACGCAAAGAGTGGTTTAAGCGATTCGCGAGCGTGCGGATGAAGTGGTTGCATACCAAGCCAAGTCATGCGATCGAACGATATGGGGGAGCGCTGAAGTCGCTGGGGATGAAGTTGAACTTTGATTCACCGAGGCTAAATGTTGGTAGTGAGTTCAGGAATAGATGGAACGAAGTCAAGGCAACGAGTAGTATTCCCGATGATTACTTCATCATTGCAGCCGGTGCCGCTCACGAGACGAAACAGGCGCCTGGTGAATTGTGGGCACAAGTGGCAAGAGTTATTGCCGAGGATATCGGATTGAAGGCATTATTGGTCGGGGCTCCGAACGAGAAGGCCTCGATGGAAGATTTGAGAGCCAAGCTCGGGCAGGATTGCGTAGGAGTGTTGTGCGAGGAGAGTATCGGGTTGTCGGCGGCGGCCATGGCGGGGTCACGATTTGTGCTTTCGAATGACTCGGGTTCTGCGCATCTTGCGGCAGCGGTTGGAAGTCCGACACTGGCGTTGTTGGGGCCGACGCATCCGATACTCGGATTCGAGCCGAGAGGCAGGCGGGCAGGATTCTATTCGGTGAAAGAGTATTGTTCACCGTGTAGCTTACATGGCAAGAGGCCGTGTTATCGCGAACAGCGATTTTGCTTCACGAAAATGGATGCGACGAGAATTGTAGAGCAGATCAAGGAATTGGTCAGTAAGGAAGAAGTTGATGAGTGAGCGGGCAATTTTCTTTGATCGAGACGGGACCGTCAATGTTGAGAAAGAATACATATATGACCCCGATCAGGTGGAGTTGATAGATGGTGCTCTGGAGGCGCTGTCGTTGGCGAAGTCAAAGGGATTTAGGATCTTCATCATCAGCAATCAATCGGGGATTGCACGGGGTTTGGCGACGGAGACGCAGGTCAGTCGTGTGAACGAGCGGCTCGAGGATCTGGTTGCGCCTGCGGGAGTCAAATTTGATGGCGTTTACTTCTGTCCCCACTTGCCAACAATATCGGGCCGTTGCACATGCCGTAAGCCCGCGAGAGGCATGATCGATCGGGCGCTGGAGACATTTGATCTCGACCTGTCGGAATCGTATGTGGTGGGTGATCGGATGCTGGATATGGGGCTGGCTCACAACATCGGTGCAACGGGGATACTTGTGCGGACCGGTTATGGGGCGATCGAAGAAAAGCAACTGCCGTCCGGCGGAGGTCCTCATCACATCGTCGATGACGTACTGGCAGCTGTGAAATTGATCCTCGACGAAATCCGCGATTAGCCATGAAACCGCGCAAAATCAACGTCGCGGACTGTCCGCAATTCGTTACCAAGGATACTTCAAAGATTCGCGAGATACTTGCACCGAGGAATTCGCTAATAAGGCAGCAGTCGTTAGCCGAGGCGGTTGTACCGGTGGGTGGTGCGACGGAAGAACACTACCATGCGACTTCAGAGGAGATCTACTACATATTGGGCGGCACTGGTGAAATGCAGGTTGAGGGTCAATCATTTCCAGTGCGAGAAGGCGATGCTGTTGCGCTGTTACCGGGTGAGAGACACAAGATCTGGAATCGCGGAGACCAGAATC
The DNA here is from genome assembly GCA_963205155.1 of Candidatus Zixiibacteriota bacterium. Lineage (GTDB taxonomy): Bacteria > Zixibacteria > MSB-5A5 > CAIYYT01 > CAIYYT01 > JADJGC01. The sequence continues at coordinate 9,573 of CAUJJY010000028.1, forward strand.
TGGTCTTTCTCTGCATTTGTGTTCCGCCGTACGAGCATGACGATACGGTGATAACAGAGAAGTGATGATAAAGAAAAGGGCTATTTCTTCTTAGCGGGAACCGGACCGATCATCGGTTTGACACAATCGACATTGCGCAGAAATCCAACCAGCTCATCGCGGAAGCCATCTTCATTAATCGCGTAGATAACTTGTTGTCCACGGCGTTTGCAGACAACCAGGCCGCTTTGCTTGAGTACGCGAAGGTGGCGCGAGATTGTCGGCTGCGAGACACTGAAAAGGTCGACAATTTCACCAACCGAACGCGCCCGCGAATTCAGCATGAGAACTATCTTGACTCGCGTTTCGTCGGACAAAGCCCGGAATATTTGAACAACTTGATTTGTATCTGCCATCTTCAGTTATCAGGTTAAAGGTGTGGACAGAGTATGTAGCATGACTGCGGCAGTGTCAAGCGCTTCCAAGAGAGAGACCGAGAATTCAATTGACACCATTGGTCTTGACAGTTACAATTCTGTATGGATGGGCGAGAAGTCACAATGATTCATCCGGGAATGGAATACTATGAGCACTCAAATGGCTAATAAGGCGGCAAGGATAGCAGAGCTATCGCAACGCGCAGTCGAGATGCAGGCATCACCGATACGCCGGCTGGTTCCGCTTGCCGATGCGGCAAAGAAGCGTGGCACCAAGGTTTATCATCTCAATATCGGACAGCCCGACATCATTACTCCCGATGAAATCATGCAGGCGGTGCGTCACTTTGACGAAAAAGTGCTCGCCTACGGGCCCTCCCAAGGTCTGCTGGCACTGCGCGAAGAAATCCGCAAGTATTTCCATCGCTTCGATATCAATGTAGGCGTCGATGAAATCGTAGTTACGACCGGCGGCTCCGAGGCGATATTGTTTGCCTTGATGGCGATCGGCGATGCCGGGGATGAAGTGCTCGTACCGGAGCCATTCTATACAAACTATAACGGCTTTGCGACGATGGCGGCGATGAAGCTTGTTCCGGTTCCGACGAAGATTGAGGATGGTTTTTCGATGCCCGCGCGGGAAGAATTCGAGAAGCGAATCACGCCGCGTACGCGCGCCATTATGTATTGTTCGCCAAATAATCCGACCGGCGCAATCTTCAGCCGCGATGATTTGAAGATGCTGACGGAACTTGCAGTCGACCGCAATTTGTGGATTATGGCCGACGAGGTGTATCGCGAATTCACGTACGATGGGCGTGTTCATACCAGCATTCTTAGTTTTCCGGAGGTCGCCGACCGGGCAATTTGTCTTGATTCGATTTCCAAACGGTTTTCGGCCTGCGGAGCCCGAATCGGCTGTTTGATCAGCAAGAATACCGACATTATTGCGAGTGCGTTGAAATTGGGGCAGGCGCGGCTATGTCCGCCGACGATAGAGCAGATGGGCGCGATTGCCGGATACCAAGTACTAGACTAGTTTCTTGACAGAATGAGCTCGGAGTACCAGACGAGACGTGATATCGTGTGCGAGGTATTAGCCGAGATCCCAGGCGCGGTGTTCACGAAGCCGGCTGGTGCGTTCTATATCATGCCAAAGCTCCCGGTTGATAACGCCGACAAGTTTGCGCAATGGCTGTTGACTGATTTCTCCCACAATGGCTCCACTGTAATGGTGGCGCCGGGCGACGGCTTTTATGCTTCGACCGACAAAGGGAAGCAGGAGGTTCGGATCGCCTATGTGCTTAAGGAGGCCGATCTACGGCAGGCACTTCAGGCGTTGGTGCGAGCAGTCGAAATCTACAATAAATAGGCATATCCAATCGGGGATCAATCGGCAAAAATATGTCCTCCCCGTACTTCCATCTTGATTGGCGGCGAATTCTAAGTCCGCTTGATGAACTGCGGAATTGCTCCATCTGTCCGCACGAATGTGAAGCGGATCGTGCCGGCTCGAAGCTCGGATTTTGCCAAAGCGGGGTCGGATTCTCTGTTGCCTCAATATTCCCACACCGCGGCGAAGAGCCGGTAATTTCCGGGAAGAACGGAATCTGCAACATCTTCTTCAATCACTGCAACATGCAATGTATCTATTGCCAGAACTTCGAGATAAGTCGCAATCGCGAGACTGCGGCTCAAGAATCAGAGAGTCTTGAAGTAATACTTCAGCGGATAGAGGCTGTACTCGATCAGGGAATTCTTTTGATCGGATTCGTAACGCCGTCGCATTATATCCCGCAAGTGAAGGTATTGATAGCGGCACTTAATGAGATTCGTCCGGGGTTGCGGTATGTGTTTATCAACGGCGGATATGACCGGGTAGAGTCGTT
>CAUJJY010000029.1 GCA_963205155.1 Candidatus Zixiibacteriota bacterium
TCAAAAGCAGTCACGAAGTCTCCTGCGTTTTCAGGATTGATGGCATAAACGGTGCCGACACTAGCAGCCAAGCATACACAAATCGTCGCAATCGTTGCGAAAGTTCTAAAACCGAGCATTACCGACCTCCATAGTGAGGGGTTCCATGAGCCCTGTGGTTGAATATGGTTTGATTCTCTTTAATATAGACGTTTAATGCCATTTAGGTCAAGGGAAAACTCGGTATGCCGGACTCTTTCTCTGATCCGCCGTCGTAGGGTAAGTAAGGTTTCCGAGGCAGGTTTTGGATACTTCGGGATGAGGTTGATCAGCAATGTCACTCCGAAAGGACGTCACTTTTGTTGAGTCTTTCGGCATTGCACAATTGCACGTATAATAAGTGTCGCAACATCAAACAGCACTTATTGAATCTGTCATATCTGAAAGGAATCGAATATGTCTATTCTTGTAATTGGTGGTACCGGCACAGTCGGAGGTCAGACCGTGCAGAATCTTCTGGAGAAGGGCGAGAAGGTATGTGTCATGACCCGTTCTGCCGAGAAGTCGGCGTCACTGCCAGCCGGAGTCAGCGGTGTGGTCGGAAATCTGTCCGATCCGCCGACTTTGATGAAGGCTTTCAGCGGCATCGAGAAAGTATTTCTCATAACGCCGCTTCATCCCGATGAAGCAATTCAAGGGCAAAATGCTGTTCGGGCGGCAAAGAAAGCCGGAGTCAAGAAGATCGTATATCTTTCGGTGGTAATGCCGCCAGATTCGGATGTCATCCCGCATTTTGCCAGCAAGGTGCCGGTGGAAAACGCGATCAAGGGCTCGGGGATGGCTTATACGATCCTTAGGCCGAACAATTTCTTCCAAAACGACTATTGGTACAAAGACGTGATGCTGGAGTATGGTCTATATCCACAGCCGCTGGGAGCGAAGGGAATATACCGCGTCGACATCCGTGATGTTGCCGACGCTGCTACCAATGCGCTGGTTGAGAGTGGATTTGAGGGGAAGACATTCAATCTTCACGGACCGGATGGTTTGACCGGAAAAGACTGTGCGCTTATTTGGGGCAAGCATCTCGGGACGGAAATCAATTATATGGGGGATGATCTCGACAAGTGGTCGGAGTCGGCGAGTGCCAGTTTGCCGGCCTGGATGGTGCACGATTTCCGGATTATGTACGACTTCTTCCAGAAGAAAGGGTTCAAGCCCGAAGCTAATGATGCGTCTGACGCAGAGAAGATCCTGCACCACAAACCGCGCAGTTTTGACAGCTTCTGCGCGGAAATTGCGGCGGTCTGGAAGTGATAGTCAGCATAGGTCGCGCTTGACAGTCTAAGGCCGCGATTATAAATTAGACTAAATCAATCTATGAATGTGATTGCGTCCAGTTTCTTAGTTTTTATGATTTGGGACAGAACTGAAGAAATCGAAGCGAACACATTCAGAAATAACTGTTGGAGGGAAAATGCGAATTGTGAAGACGAGTGTATTGTGCGGCCTATTGATCGTTATGTTGGGTGCGGCATCGGCGGCGATTGCGCAGGACAAGAAAATGAGCGAGCAAGATATGGCTGCGGCGATGCAGGAGTACATGAAGATTGCTGCGCCGGGTGAGCAACATAAGCCTCTGGAATTTTTCGTCGGGAAATGGAATACAACGACGAGAATGTGGATGGCGGGACCGGAGTCAGCTCCGTCGGAAACGAAGGGGACTTCCGAAGTGAAGTGGGTGCTGGACGGGCGCTTTTTGATGGAGGAGCATAAGGGCCAGATGATGGGGATGCCATATCAGGGTATGGGACTTATGGGCTATGACAATTATCGTAATATGTATACCTCGGTCTGGGTGAGCAACATGGGTACCAACGTAACAACGATGACGGGCCAACGCGACCCATCGGGCAAAGTGTTCACGTACTACGGCGAGATGGATGAGCCGATGTTGAAGATAACCGGACGTACGATCAAGTACATCACGACGATTAAGGGACCGGATCAATATTTGTTCGAAGTAATTGACTTGCACGCCAGCGACAATTACAAAGTATTTGAGATAGTGTACGATCGGGTGAAATAGGCTAGTACTCGAATCACGACAATACAAATCCTCGAGGCCGGGTCGATGTCAAACTCTGACCCGGCCTTTTGTTATCGTCCGCGAATCCGACGATTGTCGGGGTTTGTAATCTAATACTTTGCAACGCATTGCGACTTTGTTGGCGTCTGCCTGTCGAGAAAACCGACAGAATCATCGGTCTTCAAAACCGTCGAAGAAAGCTCTGATCAGTGTAAGTGCTTGCAGTGCAACGGTGCGGGGACCCTTGGCAAGATATTTGCACTAAGTAAACAATACATTCCTGGCGACAGGTATTTTAAGTCAGGACTATTTCCCATCAAGAAAGAGCGGTTTCGGCCGCTCTTTTCTTTTGTGCTCGGATTCGAGAAGCGCCCACAAGGGGCTAGACAACAAGTCGAATTGGGCTGCATAAAAAAAGCCCGGGGCGACCCGGGCTTTGACTCATCCGTTGGTGACAAGGAATCTAAAGGATAGAGAGGATGCCTTGAGACTGACGGACCAGCGGAAGGATGTCGAGCACCCCTTTACGTGAGTTTAGGATTGCTCCCCCTTTGTCGAGCCCCACGAGATATTTGCCATCATAAACGTCGAGCGAACGCACCGGCAGGTTGTCGCTCCAATCGAGCGGTGAAAGCCAGCCGTTGTAGTAGGCGAAGACTCCTTCATGGGCGGTGCCGATATACATGTAGCTTCGGCCTGCGGCTAATGCAGTGATCTGGTCTTCGAAGAGATAGTCAGCGGTATCAACGCGCTCCCAGTTGTCGCCATTGAAGATGTAGAGGCCAGTCGGCGTACCCACCCAGAGTTTGCCGAACGCGGATTCGAGGGCAGTGACGGTGTCAAATGCGTCGGGATTGTTGAGAAGCTGACGTTTATGCCAGCCGTTGCCGTCATGGTAGAGAAGGCCATCTTCGGTGGTGGCGCACCAGAGGGCGAATTGGTCCTCGGAGACGGCGATGATGTTCTTTCCGGCAAGAAGCTGGGTAACGATGTTGCCGTTGACTTCAAATAGGCCATGGTTACGAGTGCCGACGTAGATGCAGCCTTCGACATTTTCGAGTGTTGTGACAGTGTCGGTGATCTCAGTCCAAATCGGCTGAATGATTCCCATCATGTCGATCAAGTAGACACCGGCAGAGGTGCCGACGAGGATGTCGTCATTGACCGAGAGGACAGCATAACTGTCATAGTTGTGCTGTTCTTGCGGATAGCTGTAGATCGCGAAGGAAGAATCGTCGGTAAAGAATTCGAGCACGCCGCCAGCTGTGGCGAGCAGCGCGCGGTCAAAGTCGATTTCAACGTCGCGAACGTCGTCGAAGTCCAGTGAATCAAGGAGTGCCAGATCTTCGAGGCTGGTGTTGGCGCCGTTTAACAGGATGTGGTTTGCATCCTGTTCGATTGCAGGCATGACTTCGGGAATCGGATTAGTGTCGGGACCAAATTCGATTGGTTCAGAATTGGTTGATGAAGAGACAAGTGACGTCTGATCTATTCTAGTGCCCTGACCGGTAACTTCAAACGATTCAACGGCGGGGCGATGTTTGAGGCTCAAGCCAATCATCAAGCCAAGAATGGTCACAACGACGGCGAGTCCGGGCGCGAATTTGAGTTTGTTTAACATGGTATGTTCTCCGTATAGGTGGTTTCGGTTTAGTGTCCTCGCAGTGAGGAATGGTCAAACGACGTGCCAAATGCTAATCACATATGAATCAACGGGTTAGGTTTGGAGTAATGGTCGAGAAGTGTGACTTCGTGTGACGAATAAACCACAAAATACTTGGAAAAAATGGGTATCGGATTATATTAGGGGAGTCTACCCTCAAGGTCTGCGTGCTGCGAACATTTCTACCTGTCGGAGGTCGCGTTGAGAGCTACTGCTATCGTTGCATTGGTGCTGGCTGTATGTTTGGTAATTCCTGCCAGCGGGGCAATTAATCCGGTACTTAGTTATCAGGGGAGCTTGAAGGATTCATCGGGTGCTCCCTTTGCCGATGGAAACTACAATTTCACTTTCTCAATTTACGACGACTCTACCGGGGGCATCGGACTGTGGAGTGAAACGCAGTTACTCGAAGTTAAGAATGGACTAATCCATGCTTACTTGGGCTCGGTGACCGTTTTTGATCCGCAGACCTTCTCGATTTCTCCGTTGTGGCTCGGAATTCGGTTAGGAAACGACCCTGAATTTGCACCGCGACACGTTATTGGCTCGACAGTTTATTCTTTTATTGCCGGGAATGCATTGCTGCTTGAGGGATACGAAGCCAGCCATTTCGCCGACAGCCAAGCAGTAGACTTCGCGGTTTCAAAACACAATGCCGACACCTCGGCGCATCACCCAATGTACATTGACGCCACGGAAATTGTGTCGGGCACGATTGCGCCGGAGCGACTACCGGCGACAGCTGTAGATTCCAGTAACATCAATGATGGTGGGATCTCCGGAGTTGACCTTGCCGATTCGTTGATCTCATCGAGCAAGCTTCAGGCAGGTGCAGTAGCAGGCATTCATCTGGCTGACGGAGCAGTTGGCTCCTCAAAGGTAACCGACGGATCTTTGGAAGGTGAGGATTTTCAGGACTCGACGATCACGGGCGTGAAAATAGCGGCCGGTGCTATCTCTGCGGAACATCTTTCGATAGCGGCGTTTGACGGGAGCAGTATTGTAGACGGCAGCTTGACCGAAGTGGACATTGCCGATTCGACGATCACCGGCTCAAAAATCGCGGCAGGCGCAATTTCCTCGACGCATTTATCCGGCGTGGCAATTACCGGTGCACAAATCACTGACGGCACGATTACCGGTGCGGACATCAGTAACGCTTCGATTGGATTCAATGATATCGGACCACAGCAGATAGCGGGTTATCACATTCAGGACGGTTCGCTAACAGGCACCGACATCGCATCGAATTCTGTAACCGGAGCACAGATCTCGGACGAGACAATCACGGGAAACGACATAGCGATCAATTCAATTGTCGACCGACACGTTGGCGCCAGTTCGTTGACCGCAGCGAAACTTCTGGATGAGCCTGGTCTTGCGGAGACAACCGGCGGTATCTTGACGTCAGTAGGTACCACGGTGGTCAACTGGATGAATGTAACGGTGAGTGCTCCGGCGGCGGGTTATATCCTGGTGTTCATGCATGGACTCGCGCAGCTGGGCGGAAATGAAGCGGCACAGATTGCGATCAGCACGACACCGACCGGGTTTGATCACTTTGGCGAAGCGAGGGTTTCGTCGCCCACCGGTACCTCGGGAGGAAATTTCACGATTTCGATTTCTTACGTGATTCCTGTTGCTGCAGCTGGTGATGTGACGGTTTACGGCAATGTTCGGGCCAGCGTTTTAAGCGGGGGAGTGATTGACATGTCGCAGGGCGGGCTGCAGGCGATTTACATTCGCACTGGGTATTAGAGATATGAGACGATTTATTTTTGCAATCACCGCTGCAGGATTGATAGCCTTTGCGACGACATCAGCTGCACCTGTCTCCAACACGGGAAGCGCGGCTTCCGGGAAGTCGACCAACGGCAGTTTGTTTCTGGATTCAGTTTATGGCCAGAGTCTCTCGGGTAACGCCGGTCGACTGACTTCGGGAGTGTTCTCCCAGCAGAATCTGCCGAACTTTGTGGCGGGAGATGTTGACGGGAACGGCACAGTGACGATCAGTGATGTCGTATTCTTGATTAATTATATTTTTGCCGGCACGGAAGCGCCGCCAAATCCAAGCGCCGCCGACACGGATTGCAGTGGAATGATCTCGATTTCGGATGCGGTCTATTTGATAAGCTTCATCTTTAACGGCGGTGCTGTTCCTACCTACTGCAGTTGAGGCTGTTCAACTACTCGCCGTCAAGACCGAGCGATTTCATTTTGCGATAGAGGTAGCTGCGGTCTAGACCAAGGGTCTCGGCGGCCCGAGAGACATTTCCTCCTGATTCGCGCACAATTCTTTCAATATATTCGGCTTCAAAGCGGGCTACGGCATCCTTGAGCGACATAGTTGTGCCTGGCGCAGACTCGTCGGTTAGACGCTGCAAGCTGCCGACCGATAGTTTCCCCTCGCGATGGGTTATCAGTAGGTGTTCGATGATGTTCCGCAATTCGCGGACATTGCCGGGGAAGTGATACGATTTCAGCCAGCGCAGTAGCTCATTGTCCATGACGGCTTGAGTCTTGCCCATTTTAGCGCATAGTCGCCTGAGGTGATGGTTGGCGATAAGTTCGATGTCACCGGGAATGCTTCGTAGTGGCGGAAGTTCGATGGTGAAGACATTGATGCGATAGTAGAGATCCTGCCGGAATTTGTGATCGCGGACTTCTTCGGCGAGACGGCGATTGGTGGCGCAGATGAGCCGAAAGTCGACTTCGATTGAATGATCGCCGCCGACCCGTTCGATCCGGAATTCTTCAAGAACGCGCAGGAGTTTTGCCTGTAGTTGAGGCGGCATCTCGCCGATTTCATCAAGAAAGAGAGTACCTTGCGCGGCCTGTTCAATTTTCCCGATACGGCGCTGCGTTGCGCCGGTGAATGATCCCTTCTCATGGCCGAACATTTCAGATTCCAGAAGTTCGCCGGGAATCGCAGCGGTATTGACTGCGACGAAAGACGCAAGCCGACGGTTGCTCTTGTGGTGAATCAAATTAGCCGCGACTTCCTTGCCTGTGCCCGATTCGCCAAGTATCAAGACGGTCGAGTCGGTTTGGCTGACGGCTTCGATCTGCTCTCGCGCGGTGCGCATTGCCGGAGAATCACCAATGAGCTGATAGCGTTCTTCGACGATTTCCTGATCCAGCTTGAGACGGCGGTCGAGACGGGCGAGGCGCAAGGCGTTGTCGATTGTGATCACAACCTTTTCAGGTCCGAGCGGCTTCTCAAGGAAATCGATGGCGCCGGATTTCACGGCTGCCACCGCATCAGCAAGCGAAGCCTCGCCGGAAATCATGATGACAATCTGTCGCGGAAACTGTAGATGAAACTCGCGAACGAGATCCAGTCCGCTGCCATCGGGCAACATGAGATCGAGCAGAACGACATTGATGTTTTCATTGTTGAGCTTGCGTGCTTCGGCACAATTGGCGGCGGTGACGACGTCGTAGTCGGAGTCGCGTAGATAAGATGACAGTGTGGTACGAATGCGCTGGTCGTCATCGACAATGAGTAAACGAGTTTTCTTCATTCAGCCTCAAGCGGAAGATAGAACGTAAAAGTCGTTCCGCGAGTAGGATTCGGCGCGCAGGTTATATCTCCGCCGTGGTCAACGATAATACGACGGCAGATGGCAAGCCCGAGTCCGGAGCCGCGTTCCTTGGTTGTGAAAAGAGGCGTATAGGGGTCAATGCCGCGCGACTGGTCGATGCCGCAGCCGTCATCACAAACCTCGAAGAGCATCTTGCGATCGGTTTTATGAATCCGCAATTCATCGACGCTGGCGTTGGCTTCGAAGCTGTTCTTAACGAGGTTCAGCAGTACCTGGCGAATTTGGCCAGTATCGCAGTTGAGTGAGCCGGTTGCTCCATTGGATTCCAGGTGAAGTCGCCCCAGGGTCAGTTCTTCAGCAAAATCGCCGCGGATATCGGAGATGATGGCAGAGAGCGGAATCTTCTTCAAGACCGGTGCCGGCATTTTGGCGAACTCGCTGAAAGCGCCGAGCAGGTATTTCATTCGTTGGATCTCGATTTGGATATTGCGGGAGACCTCGGCGGCACGTTCGTGATCGACATCGCCGCTCTGGGACCAGCGTTCGAGTTGTGCGGCGGTGGTAGTCAGCGGCATGAGGAAATTGCGAATTTCGTGCGCAGTCTGGCGGGCGAACATCTGCCACGCTGCGACTTGTTCGGCGCGCCGCAGGCGAATTTCGGTGTCGCGCAGGTCATCCGAAAGACGGTTGATGCCCGCGACCAGGTCGCCAATTTCGTCGTCGGCATAATAGTGGATTCGGTTCGGAGCATCTCCCGCCGCAATTTTTTTGGCGGAAAGCGCCATCTCGGCAATTGGTTTGGAGAGCGCGCGCTGAAAGAAATATCCCAGCAAGATTGCCAATAACACCGATGCAGCGGAAAGTGCGAGAAACACCCGAAGCAAGCGCGAGCGATTTTCATCGCGATCGCTCTGATCAAAGATGTACTTAAGCGATGCGACAACTTGTCCGTTGAGGTCAATCAGATCGCTTTGCTGGATGAAGTAGTTACGGTCTTGCACTTTTGCCTGCCATAACGGCTGTTCGGAGCGAACCGCGGCAATCTGGGCGATATTGGCGCGTAAGAGGCTGTCGGGAGATGTGGCATAGAGACCTTGCCCATTTGCGGTCACGAGCAGACCAGAAAGATTGGCGGCAGCGAGAGGGAACTGCTCCACGAGACTCGAGAGCATAACTCCGATGGTTAGTTCGCCGGCAAGGTTGTTACGAAAATGCACCGGGACGGTCACTGTGATTGCCAACGAGGCCGCATGTTGTTCCGATAGTCGGGTGACACCGCTATTTGAGCTGCCGTCGCCGGCAAGTGATGCTAGTTGATAGTTGCCGACAAATGTGCCCAGACCTTCCTGGAACACTTTGAACATAGCGGGAGGCTGGTGCATTTGGATTATCGCGAATTGAAACTCATCGCGGGCCAAATAGGATTCAAGCAAAGCGGTTAGTTCAACTTCGCGTTTAGGTAGATCGAGGGCGTTAACAAGGAACTCGGAGTTGCCGGCAAGGTCGTTGGCGTTGCGCTCGAGGCGAAGCAGGTGATCGTCGAAATGAAAGCGAAATGCAGCCAGAGCGGCTTCCGATTGGCGGATGTAGTGATCTTCAGTACTGCTGTTGACAAACAGGTAAAGAAGCACCGACATCAGGATCAATGGCAGCAGCGATACCAGCGCAAAGGCGGAGATGATCTTTCCGGGGAGTCTCATCGCTTGATTGTGTAGAAGTTAGAGAGTTGAGCACTGTTGCTATGGTCGTCGAGATAGCGGACGTGTTCGAATTTTTGGATTGCGAGCCAAGTGCGACCGAGCGGCACGAAGCGCGCAGATTCTGCGAGTTTGCGAGAGACCAACTCCCGACAGATTGAATTCGTGCTGGTACCGAGAAGGCAGCTATCGAGACTTGAATCAGATTCACGTTGGATGAGGCTACGTAGGGGCAGAACAACTTCGCGCCAGGAGCGGAGGAGCACGGAGTTGGAGTCTTCACCGGCGAAAAATGGAAAAAACTGCAAAGTCGATGCTTGATCGTCATCTTCACGGAAGGTGAACTTCCCGGAACTGCATTCTGACAGAGCCATATTGATTCTGTCGGTAAGTGCGGGGTACATCTTGAAGCCGGGAAATGTGCAGGCAAGTTTGTCTTTGTTCTTCTTCGACTGCGCAAACAACTCGCGGGCGTGAGAAGTGTTTTGTGGAAAGATTGATTCAATGTGTGACGGCAGAATGAATGAAGAATAATCTGAAGCGTTGCTATCGGCAAAGAGTCCGCGCAGGCAGTAATTCATCGCCGTTGCCAACAAGTCGTCCTTAATTCCAATACCGACGAGATTCCATTCCAGAATGTAAGGAGAGTCGGCCAATAGTTTGGAATCAGGCAAGGCGATATCAGGCAGAACGAGTAGGTCGACTTGCTGCAGGCGGGCGGCAATTTCGAGTTCGCGAAAATCATCAAAGTAGCGAAAGGAATAACGAATCGGCATCTGCGTATTTTCGATCAGAAGAGTATCGAGCCAAAGTTGACGGAGATTACTGGGAAGTGCGATGATGAGAGAGTCGGAGAGTTGATCTGAATCAAGGTAGATTTCCGCGGTACAATCATTGGAGTTGCGAAGCTTAGAAACAACATCTTCGGGCAGCACCTGGCTGACAACGACGCGTTCGAGGATGCCGCCAATTCGGTCTTTGTAAAGGAGCCGGCCATTTTGCGAGACGGTGAGCGTGAAGTCCGCCGTCGGGATGATCGGTGAGTCAAGCCACAGATAGAGTCGATTAGAGTCGAGTCGCAATGGCTCGGCGCGATACGTGTGAACTTGACCGGCGAGGATGTTTCCACTTAACAACAACAGTAATAGTGCGCCAAGGTAGGTTGCGAAGCGGTTTTTCGGGGTCTGCAGCATATTATTTGTTCATCAACGATTTCATGGATTATACACAACCGGTTGGAGAGAATCCAAAGATTCTCCGACGAGCTGCGAATCAGGCTGCTGCCCTATGTGGGCACGGCCGGAGATTCGATGGCCGGAGGCGCCGGTAGCGGCTCGGGTTCGGGAGCGGGTTCGATTGTAAGAACCCCGGGGAAACCAAGCGGACCGGTAAGCTTGTATTTAATCGGAATGAATTTCTGGGTGACCCAGAGATTAGTCTTGAGGTGATTCGTGATCTTGGAGATGTTCATCTCGACGCGTTCGCCGCAAAGAGCGATGTACGGGATTAACTGGTCGGCCAAGTAATGGTCGAGGCAGACATCCTTGCCGAGGAAATTACGCAGTTCGGTGACGGCGGCCTCGGCGACCTTTTCGGCGGGCATGCCTTTTTCGCCAATGGTGGAAAATCCGGCGCGGACGTTGTCGAATTCGGCAGTCAGGAAGATGATCGTGCCCTTGCCATTGGCGGCAACATCACTGTTGCGAAGTTGGGCTTCGAGATTATTGGCGCGAAGTTGTTTAATGGCGGCACGCATTTGGCGTTCGCCGACACCGCCACCTACATTGGAGGTAACGGACATGCCGTAGATTTTGCGGAGTTCGCCGCGCCGGCTAAACTGGCGTGCACGCAAGCGATCGATTGGCTTGACACGACAAGCGATTTCGCCGCCGCCTTCCGGATACCAACCCCAGCGGTTGATCTTTAGGAATGTCTGGCAGCCCATCAAGCCGATGACGGGCAGAAACACCTGCTTCAAATATGTAGCCGGGGGCGACCACGGTACGTGAGTGCCACCGCGGATGATGATATTTGACTCATTCTTGGCAAACAGCAGGGGTAGAATGATGGTTTGTAGCACCAGCGTTGCAGCTCCAGCGGACTTCTTGCTTTCCGCGACATCAAAGGTGTACTTGCCGCCGCGAATTTGGCCCGGGCTAAAGGCGAGGCGCTCGGAATTGATTTCGGCGCCTTCGACGGTCGCACCACAGATTTGCTGGCAGGCTTTGACAGCGGTGAGATGTTGCGGCATCATACCCGGGAACTTGCGATTTCGGCGGATGTTGGTCACCTCGACCGGCCGCCCGAGCAGGGTTGAGAGGGAAATCGAAGTGCGCAGAATTTGTCCGCCACCTTCGCCAAAACTGCCGTCGACGCGCAGGAACTCTTTGTCAGCCATAAGCTACTAAACTACAGGGTAATAACTCTGCGGTCAAGCGAATAGTCACGGGAATCAGGCACCTCGCGGGCAACTTTCAGAATGTGATTCCGTTGAATATGTCATGAACTTAGCTTTAGAGAAAACAAGGAGACAATATGCACGTCGCATTGAAGCCAATCAGTGAAATCATCCGAGTCAACAACTACATGTTTGGGCTGGGATTCGAGGGTGTCGAAGAGGAACTGGCGAGAAAACAACTTCAGCCTAACGCCAATTCGCTCACCTGGATCATGGGGCATGTTGCGTCAGTCCGATTTTATCTCATGGGACTGACCGGGGTGGAGGAAAAATGCCCGTGGGGAGATATGTTTGAGTCGTCGATCATGAAGGTCGATCAGACAAAATTCCCGAATTTGAATGAGATCAAGTCAGTGTGGGAGAGTCAAGCGGCAAAGCTCGAATCAAGTCTGGCCAACTTTCCTGAAAGTCGGTTTGGCGATGCTGTGCCTTTCAAATTGCCGACGCAGGAGCAGACGGTACTGTCCGCGCTAGCTTTCTTGGCGATGCATGAGTCTTATCACATCGGGCAAATGAGCACGCAGAGGCGAATGCTGGGAATTGACAGCATTTTTGATTTGGCTGTTGCCAAACGCAAGGCAGCGCAAGAGGCGAGTCCTGCCTAACCTAATTGCTTCGACGCGAGCGCTTGGTCCTGCTGACTGCTGTATTGTGCTGTGATAGCGAAGTCGTGAAGATGTGGCGACCATCGCCGGTTGCGACAAAGAAGTAGTAATCGGTCTGGGCAGGAAAGAGAGCCGCCTTGAGCGAAGCCAGTCCGGGAGCGCCAATCGGCCCCGGCGGCAGGCCATAGTATAGATAGGTATTGTAAGGGGAATCGAAATCGAGGTCAGTACGCAGCAACGGGCGGTCGAGCCCGCCGAGCGCGTAAATCACGGTCGGGTCGCACTGCATTTTCCACCCCTTGTGAAGGCGGTTGTGGTAGACTGACGAAATCAGTTCACGTTCCGAGCCGTCGGCGGCTTCGGCTTCAATCATTGAAGCTAGTGTGACGATTTCGTTCAACGACATTTTCAGTGAGCGCATTTTATCGTTCATCTCGGGAGAGAAAGAATCCTTAAACATATTGACCATTTCGCGGATGACGTCGTCAGGCTCCTGATACGGATAGAAGGAATAGGTTTCCGGAAAGAGATATCCATCGAACGAGGGTGCGTCGATACCGAGACCTTTCCGGAACGAAGGATCATTCAGCAGGGAAACCAACCTCACGGAGTCGGTGGGGATACCCTGAACCAATAGAGGGATGATCTCCTTGATTGTTTTTCCTTCGGGAATGGTGACCTTGCTTAGCTCGGGGCTGGAGTTCTTGAAGTGCATTGCCAACTCGTAGTGAGTCAGACCGCCTTTGAAATGGTAACGGCCCGGCTTGAGACTCTTGTCGGCGCGGGTGTACTTCATGAAGATGTTGTAAAGGCGCCGGTCAGTGGTGATGCCGGTATCGGCAAGGCGTTGGCGCAGATCGGAGGCATCATCCTTGGGCCGGATAATAACCGAGTACTCGCGATGCGTGTCACCGAGCGGAGACGAAACCTGAAAGTATGCATAGATTCCCGCAGCAATCACAATGAAAGCGAGTATCAATACTGCCTTAGTGTACCATTTACCGAACACAAGCCACCTGATCAAATAGACAAAAGGAAGCAGCGGAATCAGTGCAAAGACGGCGAGCGTCGTGATAATCCAGAAAACGATTTCCCATAGCCGTTTCATTTCAACTTACTGCCGATGTGAATCAAGATAATCCTGCAGGATGATCTGCGCCGCGACGACATCCAGTTTACCACGCATTTGTTTTTCCTTCTTGCCGCTCTGGCGCAAGGTGTCTTTGGCAAGTTCGGAGGTGAAGGCCTCATCTTCCAAGTGAGTCTGATATCCGCGTTGTTGAAGGCTCTGAACAAATAGACGAATTTCGTCGGCCATTTGTCCGCCCTGACCGCCCGAGAGGGACACCGGTATTCCAATCACAATGAGTTCTACATCGTAGGCGGCCAAAGCGTCGCAAACGCGATTGACTGCTTCGGACGGCGCTTTGAGGGTAATAGTCGTCAAAGGTTGGGCAAAAAGGCGCAACGGGTCGGAATAGGCGATCCCGATTCGTTTGCGGCCATAGTCGATGCCGATGATGCGCTTTTCAAACATTGGGGGAATGTACGGCGGGAGAGCGGGAGAGTCAAATGGTTAGGTGCTTTGGCGGGCAGGGTTAGTTTTCATTGGTTAGTCGCGAAACCAGTACGTATATTCTGCCCATGAGCAAACAAGGTGTCTTGATCAGTTTTGAGGGCGTTGATGGTTCCGGCAAGTCGACACAAGCGCGGATGCTGTATGATTATTTCAAAAAGCACAACTATGACGTTTTGTTTATTCGCGAACCGGGCGGAACGCAAGTGTCGGAGGCGATCCGTGCGATCCTGCTTGACAATGCACATGCAAAGATGAGCGCCAGAGCTGAATTGCTGTTGTTCTTGGCGGCACGCGCAGAATTGGTGGACGAGGTTATTGTACCTGCATTAAAGCAAGGACGCATTGTAATCACCGACCGGTTTTCTGATTCCACTCTAGCTTATCAAGTCGATGGTCGAAAACTGCCGCGCAGAGTCGTGACGGAAACAAATAGCTTTGCGGCGGCACGAGTGAAGCCAAACCTGACGTTCATTGTCGATCTGGAGATCGCCAAAGCGCATTCGCGACTTACGGAGAAGAAGGACCGGATGGAATCATCGACGCGCGAGTTTCATAAACGCGTACGCCGGGGATTCCTGAAAATCGCGAAAGCCGAACCGCGCCGCGTAAAGGTTGTCGACGGGAAAAAGGCACCCGATGCCATTTTTCAGGAGATACTTGCCGTTAGTCAGGCGTTTCTAACAAGGAGAAAGCTTGGACCGCAGAAACGCTCAAAGTGGATTTGCCGCGACAATTTTGCTCTTCTTGCTGACGCTCTTACTGGTGTTCGGCGCCGCTTCGCAATGCATCAATGACTCGCTGTTCCGTGCGATGATTGGACTAGCGCAGCAATCGGAATTGCTGTCGAGCAGATATTTTGGCGAGGTAGCGCCGGAAAAGGTATTTGCAGATGCCTGGCGAGGAATGCAGGGAGCCATTCCATTTCGAGTCGAGTTGTCGGCGGATTCCGACGCGCCCATCAAGGCAGGCAGGCCACGCAACTGGGGGCTCACGCTCACACCGCAGGACAGTTTGGTCATAGTTGAGGATGTAGCGGAGAGTTCGCCGTTCTTTGGATTTTTGCTTCCACAAGACAAGATTACCGGTGTTGATACGCTGGGCGAAGAGTCGGTTATCGATTTCATTGACTATCTGAACTCCCACTCCGAAGGCGCGACGCGGATATTCTTCGAGCGAGAGGGCCGCACTGATAGCGTTACAGTTCAGATTGCAGCGATCGAGCCGGTTGACGGTGCAATAGTCGAAATCGCCGATTCGGTGGGCTACTTGGCGTTGAAGTTGCCGTCGAAGTCGGACTTTGATTCAGAATTGGAGACACTGCGGTCGAGCGGCGCACGGGGGTTCATAATCGATTTACGCGATTCGCGCGGCAATGACTATAGACAGACTGAACGACTCGCGAACCAGATTGAAAAGATTTTGAGAGGCAGGCCGACGGTGGTCTTAATAGATGGATCATCGAAAGGCGCAACCGAAGAGATCGCACGACGGCTTGGCAGAATCAACGGGGTTGTGACAATGGGCGGTGCCACTGCGGGCACGCCCTCGGTAGTTGATGAAATTGATCTGCGGAGCGGCCGGCGTTTGTATGTATCAGTAAATGAGCGGTTGATCCGCGATTTTGAGGAGATTGCAGATACCACCGCAGACTCAAGCGCCGTGGTATCAACCTCGACGGCGATCGTTCCTGGGATTAGTTGCGGCAAGGTGCTGATGAGTCTGCTGGTATACGAATTGATTCATGGCGGCTATCTGACCGACTTTGTTGCGGCAACGGAAATTACTGCGTTTCCGGAAATGGCGGACGAGGATTCTCTTCTTCTGCAATTCGAGAGCTATCTGCAACAACGACGATTTCGCTATGACCCCTTAGGGCGAACTCTTAGCGACATGAGTCTGAACGATATGAATGAAGAGATGAGTCCGATCTATCAGCGCATGCGCCAAACACACCGCGGGCTCGGAGATCTGAATCTTGATGAATACCGGGACGAGGTCATTCGCAGTTTGTTGAAGACGATTCACCGCGTGAAAATTGGCGGAGAGCCGACGATGGTGATTCGCGCACGCACAGACGATCCTTGCCTGGCGGAAGCGTTGAGCTACTTGAAGGGGCAGAACGAATAGTGCAGGAATATGCCCTACTCCTATTGTTGAGTGCTGCCGTAGGCGTGCTCTCATCGATATTGGGCTTGGGCGGCGGCGTATTGCTCGTGCCGATATTCACGCTGATTCTCAAGCTGCCTATCCATCAAGCGGTGGCGTTGTCGCTGTGCTGTGTGATGGCGACATCGGTAACCTCGGCGGCAAAGTACCTCAAGAGCAATCTGGTAGATCTCAAAGCTGTTTTGTACCTGGAGACGACGACAATCATCGGCTCGTATGCAGCGGGGAGCCTGGCGGGCTATGTTTCAGAACAAGGGATTGCGATGGTCTTTGCGGTAATACTGGTGTTTTCGGCCGTAGTAATGCTACTGGGTCGATCAGATGCGAAGAATGCCGGGGGAATAAAGAACGCCTATCCGGTTGCGATGGGTGCATCGGTTTTCGCAGGTGGATTAGTGGGATTGCTGGGCGTAGGCGGCGGGATTGTGAAAGTACCAATTCTGCAACTGATATTGGGTAAGCCGGTCAAAGAGGCAGTTGCCACTTCGACCATGATGGTTGGTATCAGCGCGGCGGTAGGAGTGATTCCATATATGAATCGTGGTGACGTACCGGTGGAGTGGGTTCCATTTGCGACACTGGGCACAGTGGCGGGCGCATTCCTGGGAGCCAGGGTATTCCACAAGATAGAATCACTCTACATCAAGATCGTGTTTGCCGCAGTATTGCTCTACACCGCCGTGACGATGATACTTTCGGCGGTGAGGGGATAGACGATGAAGTCACCAGAACAGATTATGGCGCAGATGTACAAGAGCGCTCTGGTCATTATGATAGTGTTGTTGTCCGCTGCGGGAATAGCCTCGTTCTTTGATGCGGTGATTGCAGGCGTGCCGCTTCCGGCGCTGGCGATCAGATTCTATCTTCTGATTATCCCGGCGATGTTGATGGCGTTTACGATCACGATGTTTGTGCGGCGAGTGACCAATCTTGCGGTTGCCGGTTTGATATTGTCCTCCCTGTGGTTGGTGTTCAAATGGCTCGGATGATGAGTAACCGACCGATTCGAGTCTTCAGCGATTTTGATGGCACGATTTCCGCGAAGGATGTGGGAGCGTCGCTGTTCAATCATTTCTCCGGGAAGCGCAATCACGGAACGGTCAAACTGTGGATTGAGCAGAAGATCAGTTCGCGGGAATGTCTGTGGCGCGAATGCCACTACATCAAAGCCAGCCGCGAGGAGATGGTTGACGCGCTGAGCCGGATTGAGGTTGAGAAGGGATTTCGGGAGTTTGTCGACCTGCTCGGGCAACACAAGATTCCGCTGCATATTTGTTCTGATGGGTTGGATTTTTATATCGATGCCTTCCTTGGTAAAGCCGGTTTTGACGGTCTGGACATTCATGCCAATAAGGCGCACTTCATCAATGGGAGTCTCTACCCATCATTTCCCTATTATGCCCGCGGTTGTGGATATTGCGGGACTTGCAAGGGTGAACGGGTGCGATCGCTTAGCCAGACGGGAGAGCTGACGGTTTATATTGGCGACGGTTTCTCGGATCGCTGCGCAGTCGGGGTCGCTGATATCCTGTTTGCGCGCGGTGATCTGGTGAAATTGGCGGAGGAAAAATCGGTTGACTGGCAGCCATTTGCCGACTTTTATGATGTAATTAGATATTTTGAGGCTAATCTGCTAACATGACGCTTCGCGAAACAGGAACTCGATAGAATATGAAAACAGTAATCATGGCCGGAGGTTTTGGCACGAGATTGCGTCCGTTGACGCAGAGTCTGCCGAAGCCGATGGTGCCGGTGGCAAATCTTCCAATGCTTCATCACATCGTCAATCTCCTTAAGAAGCATGATCTCAAAGACTACGTCACGCTGCTTTACTTTCAGCCGGAGGAGATTAAGAGCTACTTCAAAGATGGCGCCGATTTCGGCGTCAACATGAAGTACTTGTTGGCCGAGGATGATTTTGGCACGGCAGGAGCTGTCAAAGCTGCAGAGGATTTCTATCAAGGCGACCGTGTCTTGGTGATCAGCGGTGATGTGTTGACGGATTTTGACTTGACGGCCGCCATCAAGTTCCACGAAGAGCGGCAGGCAGCCGCGACAATCGTGCTGACGCGGATGGAGAATCCGCTGGCTTATGGCGTTGTCATTACTGACGCCGAGGGAAAGATATCGCGATTTCTGGAGAAGCCGACGTGGGGCGAAGTGTTCTCCGACACGATCAACACCGGCATTTACATTTTGGAGCCGCAGGTCTTCGCGCGGATTCCGAAGGGGCAAAGTTATGATTTCTCGCAGAATTTGTTTCCGGGGATGCTCAAGGACAATGAAAGGCTGTACGGATATATTGCTCCGGGATATTGGCGCGACATCGGGAATCTTTCTGAATATCAGAAGGCACACATTGATATCCTGAACGAACAGGTCAAAATCGAAACGACCTATAACCAGCTGCATCGCGAGAATGCGACGATTTGGATCAACCGCGACTTCCATGTCGATGAGAACGCGCACTTTGCGGGCGCGGTGATTGTGGGAGATGGCGCTGAAATTGAAGCGGGGGCATCAATCACTAATTCTGTTATCGGGGATCGATGCAAAGTAGCCGCGAATGCGAAGATTGAGAGCAGTGTCATCTGGCACGACACGACTGTCGGCGAAGGAGCGCAGATTACGCAGGCCATCGTCTGTAACAATGTGACGGTGGAAAAGAATGTCTCAATCAATGAAGAAGCGGTCGTGAGCGATCATGTCAAGCTTCGTCAGGGATCAACCGTCAAGGCGAACTGCAAGATCTGGCCGGGTAAAGAAGTTGAGGCCGGTGCGACGGTATCGTCCTCGCTGATCTGGGGCGAGAAGTGGAATCGTGAGTTGTTTTCGGATTCCAAAGTTTCCGGGCTGGGTAATATTGAAGTCACTCCGGAATTTGCCGCCAAGCTTGGATGTGCGTTCGGCGCCACGTTGTTAAAGGGCGAGTCGATTGTCGTCAGCCGTGGTGTGTCCTCGGCGTCTCGCGTGTTTTCGCGAAGTTTCATCTCGGGCTTGCTTTCGTGCGGAATTAATGTCGTTGATCTTCGGACGCTACCCATTCCGATCATGCGCTATGAACTCAAGCAGGGGAAACACGGCGGTGGTGTGCATGTGCGGCAGAATCCGTCGCAGTATCACATTACCGATATGATCTTCCTCGGTCCCGACGGAATGGATCTGCCGACACGCAAGACACGCTCGATTGAGACGTTGTTTGCGCGGGAGGATTTCCGGCGCGCATCGGTCGAACAGGTTGGACATCTTGACTATCCAACGCGGACGGTCGAATCTTACCGGAGCGATTTTCTTAAACATGTCGATTCTGAGGCGATTGCCGCGAAGAAATTCAAACTGGTGATCGACTTCTCACACGGCGGCGCATCGGAAATATTCGGGGGGATATTTAGTTCACTAAACACTGAATTAATATCTCTCAATGCCTACCCTGATCCAAATCTACCGATTGCCGACAGCCGCCGTTCGCTCAATACCATGGCATCGATCGTGAAGTCCTTGGGCGCCGATGTCGGCATTCAGTTGTCGCGCAGTGCGGAGAAGATCACGGTTGTTGACCGCAACGGGCAGGTCGTGTCCGATCAGTTGCTTTTACTAATTGTGACGTCACTGTTCTTGAGCAGTTATCAAACACGCAAGATTGCAGTTCCGGTAATGGCCGGCATGGGTGTAGAGAAGATCGCCGAGCAATTTGGGGTGCAGGTGATGCGTGTGCGGGGAGATCATCTTGCGATGATGCAGGCTTACAAGGTCGACGATATCGATTTTGTCGGGGGGACGCGCGGCGGATTTATGTTGTCGAGCTTCCAACTCGGGGCTGACGGCATGTTTGCCACCATTAAGCTGTTGGAGATGCTTGCGAAACAGAACGCCGATCTCGCCGAACTGCGGGCGGAGTTTGAACACTATTATAGTGTTGAAGAACAGGTGCCGTGCTCGTGGTCCAAGAAGGGGCAGGTGATGCGCCTGTTGATGGAAAATACCGAAGGCAAGAACCGGCAATTGGTGGATGGAGCGCGCTTCCAGGACGGTGACAGTTGGGTTTGGATTGCGCCGGATCGCAATTCGGCTTACTTCACAGTGGTCGCCGAATCAGAGGACAAAAAGCAGGCGGAGTCCCTTGCGAAGAAGTATCGCGAACAAGTGACGAAGTGGCAGGAGTGATCCAGTAGTTCCGAACACCGCACGCGCGGCGTCGCTATTCGACAGATTTGACATTCTTATCGGGGATCCAGCCGAGCTTTCCCTTGGAGTTGCGGCACCAATGCCAGCCCGCCGCGGATTTGATGATGCTTAGACGTTCACCTTTGTCAGCACTTAACTCGATCGAAGAGTAAACAGTGTTCAGAATTCCCACATCATCGTCGCGATCGAGATAGCTCTCCGGTATCCACGCTCCTTCGCCATCCTCATTGATACACCAAAGAAACTCCGGCCATTCGGTATCACGTTTGTCAACGATGACGCGATCACCTTTGGCGAAAACGACGGGAGCATATGAGGGCGGCGTGTGGGCATTGGTAACAATGCAAGACTTCTGCGTCATGGATGACAAATAAAAAAACCGGATGCGACTTCGTCAATGGGAAATGGATAAAAAAAACCGGCCGAGAATACTCCAGCCGGTTGCGAATTTTCGTCTTAAGGTAGCGCTATTCGGTTGGCACCATAATTGGCTGGGTTGCACTTGTGCCAATTTCGTCATCGCGGAAGGCTTGGAGTTCCTTGAGCAATTCAACTTCAAGCTGTTCCGGCGGAAACTTGCCGATGACTTTGCCCTTGCGAACGAGTGATAGATAGTCAGCGGAACCAACGACGCCGAGATCGGCATCGCCAACTTCGCCGGGACCGTTGACATTGCAGCCCATGACGGCAACTTTGATCGGCTTCTTGATACCTTCGAGAACTTTCTCGACGCGGCTGATCAAGCCGAAGAGATCGGTCTGGAGTCGTCCGCAAGTCGGGCAACTGACGAGGTCGGGCATATTGCTGAAGAGACCAAGTGATTGGAGAATCTTTTTGCCGACTTTAACTTCTTCGACGGGATCGGTAGAGAGCGAAACACGAATCGTATCGCCAATGCCTTCGTGAAGAAGAAGTCCAAATGCGACGGAAGACTTGATCGTTCCGCCCATCAGTGGGCCGGCTTCGGTGACACCGAGATGAAGCGGGTAGTTCACAAGTTCGGCAATCTTGCGATAGCCCTCGACCATACCGGGGACTTCGGAGGATTTCATGGAGATGCAGATATCGTGGAAATCCATTTCTTCCAACAGGCGCACCTTGCGCATTGCTGATTCGACCAGCGCATCAGGATTGTAGCGCCCCATTGATTTGACGAGATCCCATTCGAGTGAACCGGTGTTGACGCCGATGCGAATA
>CAUJJY010000030.1 GCA_963205155.1 Candidatus Zixiibacteriota bacterium
GGCTTCTGGAACGGTATGTGCCGGAGACCAAGGCATTTGATCCGGTGGCGATCGTTGATGAAGTCTGGAAATCGGCAAAACAGGAGACAGATTTTACTTTTGAAGCAAGAAATCTGGAGATCTTTGCGCGCAACTTTGCCGATTATGACCGCCTTGTCCTACCGGAAATATTCTGGGATCTGACGACGAGCAAGGTGCTCACGTTGAGCTATATTGAAGGCATCAAAATCTCCGACAAAGAGAAGATCATTGCTGCGGGAATTGACCCGGTGGAATTGACGCGGATTGGCGGCGAAATTGCAGCGAGGCAAATCTTTGAGCATGGGTACTTTCATGCGGATCCACACCCGGGGAATCTGTTTGCCTTGCCGGGGAACCGGATTGCGCTGGTGGATTTCGGGATGATGGGGCGTTTGTCGCGCGGTTCGATGGAATTGATCTCGGACTTGTTGATTGCCGCCAGCAGTGACGATACCAGGCGATTGGTGCGGGTATTCCAGAATCATGAACTGCTAAGCGACAATATTCGTCCGGCGGCCCTGGAGACGGAGTTATCTTTGTTTTTGCACCGCTATCACGGCGTTCAGTTGTCGAAGCTGAACATGCGCAGTATGATTACCGAAGCATTCCGGATCGTTACGACTCACCACATCAAATTCCCTCCGGAATTGATGATGTTGGGGAAGACGCTGGGAACTTATGAGGAATTAGCGAGGGCTCTAAATCCACAGTATGAATTCATTACCGCACTGATGCCGGCGATTCAGAAGCTGTCGACGCGCAAATTCAATCCACGGAATGTGCTATCAGAGTTAGGGCAGTACTTTGGCGAGATGCGCGATTTGGTGCTCGACATTCCCTTCGAATTGAAGCGGATAACGCGCAATTTGCGCAACGGCGAGTTGTCGATATCGCTTCAGCATAAGGGACTGGAGCGCCTGATTATTGAACTGGAGAAGGCATCCAACCGACTTGCGTTTTCGATGATTATCGCGGCCATCATCGTCGGGTCGTCGCTGGTGATGACGCGTGATACCGGAATGATGATTTACGGATTCCCGGTGTTGGGCCTGGTCGGCTTCATAACGGCGGGAGTTCTGGGGATCTGGTTGGTGATCGCCATTCTGCGATCGGGGAAATTGTAGCGTGTCAAATAAGCCGATGGTCTTTTCGCATTCGCGGCTCGAGACATTCGAGTCGTGCGCGCTGAAATTCAAGTATCAGTATATCGACAAGGTGGAGATTCCGAAGAGGGATTCGATTGAAGCGTTTTTGGGTTCACGGGTGCACGACGTTCTCGAGGAGCTATACAAGCACAAGTTGATGGGGAAGACGTGGACCAAGGACGAGTTCCTGAAGTACTATTTCGATCTGTGGGAGAAAGAGAAGCACGACGAGATTTTCATCGTCAAGAAGCAGTACACCATTGATGACTATTACCGGCAGGGGTTGGAAGCATTATCGAAGTATTGGGAACGGTACTATCCTTTCGAATCGGAAAAGACGATAGCTCTCGAGCAGAGGGTCTACTTGTCGCTGGACGACGGCGATCGTTATCGCATCCAGGGATTCATTGACCGACTCTCCAAAACGCCTGCCGGTGTCTGGCAGATTCGGGACTACAAGACCAAACGGAAATTGCCCACCAAAGAAGAAGCGGACAAGGATCGGCAATTGGCGCTATACCAGATTGGGATACAGAAGATGTGGGACAACACCGAAAAGGTCGAGCTGATCTGGCACTATCTGCTTTTCGATGAGGAAGTGAAATCGGTAAGGAGCAAGAAGGACCTTGAGACGCTGAAGATCGACACAATTCACACCATTCAAGAAGCCGAAGAAGCGATCAAGACCGACAATTTTCCGTATCGCGAATCGGCACTTTGTGACTGGTGTGACTTCTTTGATATATGTCCGGCAAAGAAACATCTGGCGTTGATACTGCCGCTGGCACCAAAAGAATTCAAGGAAGACGAAGGAGTCGTGTTGGCGGATCGCTACAGTGAGCTTCACGCCAAGCGCTATGAACTCAAACAACAGATTGCCGCAATCGAAGAAGAGATGACAATAGTGGAGGAAGAGATTGTGCGCTATGCCCTACAATTCGGGATGACGCGGATCTACGGATCAAACAGAGCGCTTAATGTCAAGGTTGAAGAAACGTTCAGGCTGCCGACGAACAGCATCAAGTCGGAGCGGCCGCAACGCGAGCAGCTTGAGACATACCTAAAGAATTCGGGAATTTGGCAGGACGTATCGCAGTTGACTCCCGCACGGCTGGTTAATCTTTTTGAAGCAGGTACACTTCAGCCGAAGCTCCAAACCGGGCTATCGAAGTATCTTATACCGCACGTTGTCAAACAGGTACGTCCCGGCTCGACAAAAGACTACGATGAGAACTTCGAAGGGTAGGTCTCCTAATGTCTTAACGATTAAGGAGTTAGTGTTCTGTTGGCCGATTTGCCGTCGGTCTAAATCTTTGCGTGGCTTCTTCTTCTGTCCCTAAATCGTACAGTCGCCAGAGCCCCTTTCCCCTTGACTTTGTGGCGCGTTTTCTTATATTTTCGCTGTCTGCGTATGTGTACTTCTCGCGGTGCTCTATACATTCAGGAGCCGAGCAAGTTTTTATATACTTTTGAAGAAAGGTACCAGCTGTAACCGCATAGCTGGATCAAAACGCGAGAATGAGTTCTTCCCTCGAAACCGGAGAGCCATTGTGAAATTTCCACGTCTCATTGCGATTGTTGTACTCTGTCTGGCGCTGTTTGGGAGCAAGTCCTATGCAGCGGGCGGCGAGTATCCCTGGAGCGATTCATTGCGAGCCAAGACGGCTCTCGACGGACCGACCCTTCAGGAGTTGCTTAGCACTTTAGGTTATTCGATTAATGTGGCCACCGACGACATCGGTGTTTCTGTCTTTAAGCCCCAAATGTTTGCAACACAAGCCGAGATCACGATCCTGCATCGAGGTTCTGCCTCGAATTCGCAGGTGGGCTGGTATCCGCAAGGAATTCCGGCGAGTCGATCGATGCTGTTTGCGGGAAACGCTCCCGCTGGCACGATCGTGACCGTGCCCGCTTTGGGCGACTCTGTCGGTTTCTATGTTGGGCCGACACTCTATGATGACATTTGGTACAGTCAGACGAGTCTGAATTGGGATGCGTTCGACCACGCCAAGGTGTTTTCGGCGGGCGCGATCGGTCACTATGTCATCGCTTTTGAAGATTTAGCAGATGGCGGTGATCAGGATTTCGAGGACGTGATCATTGGTCTGCGATTTATCGATCCGGATGCGCTGTCGCTGTCGTTTGTCGGTCAGACAAATTATCTGTTCTGTACTGAACAGAACATTTGCTTCGATGTCAATGGCAATGGCGGAGTCGGCAATCTCACACTGGAGAAGAAGGTAGGAAACACCTTCACGACAGTGGCAACCGGAGTTGCGCCGCTGAGCTATCAGTCGTGCTTTTTGCCGTGGCCGATAGATTCGACGCATCGATTCATATTCAGAATTACCGACGAAGCCAGCGTTAGTATCATTGACACTTTCGAAGTACGCGTGGAATTCCGGACGAATCCGGAGATGACGCTGACTGACGATTATATTGACACCACAATCTGCGTGCTGGATTCGATCTGTCTTGATGTGGCAACGGCGTTCGATTGGGATAATGATCAACTGCAGTTTACGTTGTTCCAAAGCCCGCCGGCGAACATTGATACGCTGACCGGCGAGGTGTGTTTCCTGCCGCTGGCGCTGGATTCGGCAATGTATCAGTTTATAATTGTGGCGTATGACTCGTGCTGTAAGTCGTTCGGATTTCCGGGCGCTGACCCAAGAGAGATGCTGCCTTGTCCGCGCGACACCCTAACCGTCATTGTTCGTTACCAGCAGCCTCCGGTGATTACGACGATTCCGGATACAACGGTCACGCTCTGCAAAAATGAGCCGGCAACGCTTTGTTTCCCGATTACAGCGAGCATCGGAGAGACACCGACCACCGTTATTCAAGAGTGCGGCATAGGGACGATCAGCAACGGGCAGTTATGCTTTGATGCATTGACTTCAGGGACTTACGCGTTCTGCTTTACGGCCGCGGATGGCTGCGGTGGTTTTGTACGCGATACGGTAAATTTCACAGTATTAATAGATGATATTGCTCCGATTGCCAATGCGGGGCGCGATTCGACGCTTACACTTTGCGCGCCGCGGCCAATTTGCTGGCCGGCAGGATGCTCGAGTCCAACCGGCGATCTGGCCACTTGCGAATTAGTGTCAGGGCCGGGAACATTTGATGGTTCGCAGATTTGCTTCACGCCAACTGCGGGATTAGCCTATCAATTCGTGCTTCGGGCGACCGACGATTGCGGCAATTTCGATTACGACACTTCGATTGTAACGGTGACGCTTCTGAATCCGCCGGTGGCGCTGGTTCGCGACACGACGGTTTCGTTCTGCGTTACCCAGCAAGTTTGTATTCCGGCATCGTGCAGTGATCCTGATGGCGACCTGGTTTCCTGCCAGTTGATTGGCGGACCGGGAACATACAATGGCACCAACATCTGTTTCACACCGGATACGACAGGAACTTACAGATTCATAATTAGAGCAACCGACGCGTGCGGATCAACGGATCTTGATACCGGATTCGCAGTAGTGACACTCAACCGACGACCCGATGTTCAGGTAGGCGGCGGCAATTATACACTGTGCGAGCCGGGACAGATTTGTGTTCCGATTGTTGCGTCTGATCCGGATGGCAATCCGTTGACTTACACAACTACGATGGGAACGATCAGCGGCAACACGGTTTGTATCAACTCCGGTCCGTCGGGATCGCGGGTATACAACTTCAACGTTATCGCGAGAGATGCTTGCGGTGCGGCTGATACGGCGCTCTTCACGGTCAACGTCAAGGTGAACATGGTGCCGGTCTTGACGGTACCGTCGCCAACACCGCAGAAGCTGTGTACGTCAACGCAGTTGTGCTTCAATGTGACGACAGTTGATACGATTATTACGAAACTGACCTACGCACTCCTGTCGGGACCCGGAACGATTAATCCGACGACCGGCCAGGTGTGTTTCACGCCGACGGTAGACGGGACGTTTAATTGGAGCGTTCTGGTATCCGATAGCTGCGGCAAAGCCGACACCGGGCAGGTGAGTTGGAATGTTGACTTTATCGATGCACCGACCCCAGTGATTGCGGCGCCGGATGGCGATACAGCGGTGTGCGTCGGCACGGAGTTGACCAATATCTGCGCGAATATCACTTACACGAATGCGCCGAATACTACGATCACGGCGACACCGACCAATTCGAGTGTGAACTACACATTCACGTATGCTAATGGATCGGGGACGCTGTGCTTCAATCCAGTGATGGATCAGAGTCAAACCTACACATTCGAGTTCATCCGATCAAATGAGTGCGGAGTCCAGGTTTCGACGTTCTGGGATTACACGGTAAGATATGACGATTGCGACTCCAGTTGCATCGTTTTGGAGATCGACAGGACGGAGTGCATCACGCTCGGCTCGCTGGTGACAATTGGCATCAACTACGAAGGGCGACTTCCGGTCGGCGGTTACGACATGCTGATCAAGTATGATGTTTCGGCCTTCAGTTTTGTCAATGCGACAATCGGACCGGCAATCAGCGGGTGGGAATACTTCACCTACCGGCTTGGACCGTTCGGAAATTGCACGGGTTCGTGTCCGTCGGGATTGGTGCGGCTGGTGGCGATTGCCGATGCCAACAACGGCGCAAGTCATCCGCCGGTTGCGCAGTTCACTCCGACCGGAGTCATTGCCAGAATCACCTTCCGAGTGACGAGCAACAACACGTTTGAAGGACAGGTGTTGCCGGTTGAATTCTTCTGGATCGATTGCGGCGATAACGCCTTCTCGAGCCGGACCGGTGATACATTGCTGGTGGATAAGCTCATTTACGATTCGTACGATGTCTTGCTCTGGGATGAGAACGACGACGCCTTGTTCCCGGAAACGGCACGATATGACCATCTCGGCGCGCCGGATACCTGCATCGTCGGCGACAAGTTCTTGCCGATACGTTGTGTTGAATTGCGCAACGGTTACATCTGCATTATCGACAATGATTCAATCGACGCGCGCGGCGACATGAATCTAAACGGCGTTGCCAATGAGATTGCCGATGCGGTGTTGTACACGAATTACTTCTTGAAAGGTCTGGCGGCGTTCACAATTTCGGTTCCGGCGCAGATTGCGGCGAGCGATATCAATGCCGACGGCAATACATTGACGATTGGCGATTTGGTCTACTTGCTGCGGGTGTTGCTGGGCGACGTTCAACCGATTCCCAAGTTGACGCCGTTTGCGAGTTCGGTGGAGTTCAGCCTTGAAGAAATTGAAGGCAGAACAAAGCTGTGGTCGAATTGCAATGTCGATTTGGGCGGCGTGTATCTGCGCGCCAAGCTCAACGGCGAAGATGCGGCTACGGTAGTTGCCGAGCTGGCAGCGCAGAGCCTTGAATTGGCTTATGCGGTTGAAGGCGATGTGCTGACAGTGTTGATGTATTCTGATGATATTGGAGCAAAAGTTGCAGCCGGTAAACAGCAAATTCTGACCATCGGCGCGACGGTAACGATTGAACATATCGAAGCCGCCGACTATGACGGCAACCAGTTGAAAACCACTCTGGATAAGATGGTGCTTCCGGAAGAGTTTACGCTGGTTCAAAATTTCCCGAATCCGTTTAATCCGGAAACGACGATATCGTTCTCGCTGCCGAAAGCCTCGGAGTGGACGATGACGATTCTGAACATCAGCGGACAGATTGTCAAGCGCATGGCGGGCAGCTCGCCGGCGGGCGTGACCAGCGTTGTCTGGGACGCCACC
Source organism: Candidatus Zixiibacteriota bacterium (assembly GCA_963205155.1). Lineage (GTDB taxonomy): Bacteria > Zixibacteria > MSB-5A5 > CAIYYT01 > CAIYYT01 > JADJGC01. The sequence goes on from CAUJJY010000030.1 coordinate 6,884, forward strand.
GATCAAGCCGGAGCGACCGTTGCCACCGGCGTGTATTTGTATCGTCTTGACGCGGGCGAGTTCAGTTCGACGCGCAAAATGGTTTTGATGAAGTAGCACATTTCACGGACAGTCGCGAGTCGTATGCGGCGACTTGCGGCACCTTCGCAATGAGAGACGGCGTCCCGGCCACCACCGGGGCGCCGTTGTGATTTGTGCCCTCACCTCCCGATGGTATCGGGATCTTCGACCTACCCCTTTCACAAAAGGGGAGAGGGGAAAGTGCATTGGGCAGTAAACGGAATTTGTCGGGTGATTGGATGAGAGAAGGAGTAGGAATTGAAGGAAACCCACCGTTCCGGTGGGGGACGAGGCTTCGGGGGTTGACAAAATCGGGGTCAGTGTCTATTTTAGGATAGAATTATAAATGAGCGGGGCCGCTATGGGCTGGCAAAGGGCAAGAGCCCTCTTCATAGTTTCTTTCTGTTTGCAAGTCTTTGTTGTAACAACTACTGCTTCTTTAGCAACGCGCTATGTCTCTCAATCGGGGACCAGTACGCCGCCTTATACTTCATGGGAGACGGCGGCGTGGTTCGTCGAGAGTGCCAACGAAGTTACATTACCCGGTGACACGATTCGTATTGCTGCCGGTGATTTCAATGTCGGTTCTCCGATGTACCTCAAAGAGCGAGTGACTATTCTCGGCCAAGGGCAGGATTCTACGAGACTTTACGGATATGAGGGCCTACTTTATATGTTCCGAGACCCTGGCGATTCTGTATTCATCAAGGACATTGCCTTTGATGGCGATTCGGCGGACAGAATCATATTCGCTTCAGTTCCTACCGGCCCGCCCCCCTATCCACAGAAATCGTTGTTTTTTGAAGACTGCTTTTTCACACGATGTCGATTTGATTACATTAATATTGATCAAGGACGAGAGTTGGTGGTTCGCAATTGTCATTTCTCCGGATTTGGATACCATGCTATTGTGATCGACGGAGGTGGCATTGGCTATGCCACCGGCACTTACACGATCGAGAATTGTATTTTTTTCAGCCTGTCATTTCCCTCGGCAGCGATCAAGTTCAGAGAAGTGGCCGGGCACCGTATCATACGAAACTGCGAGTTCTATCCGACTGCGTGGATATTTATCGAGGATGCCAGCTCGCCCGGGAGCATGCATATTGAGAACTGTGCATTTATGACAGCGGCTTTGGGAGGAGCGGCCATTTGGTGCAATGCTGATTCTTTGAATCTTGTCAATAATTCGTTCTATCGCTTTGATAGATTCACCGACGGGCTAGGCGATTTTGTCCATATTTATCAGCCGTGGCTCAAGTACGCCAATATCAGTAACAACGTTATCCAAACGCATATGGATAATCCGGCACATATACTGCAGTCCTTTATCGGGTTCTTTGGTACAAGCGATCCTATCTTTCCTGAGACGATGATCAAGATTCGCAACAACTGCATCTGGGCGAATCGTCCGTTTGGAATTGATAAATTGTACTCGACACAGTCTGGATTCATCGAGATAGATTCTCTTTCCGGCAATATCATCGCCGACCCGATGTATGTTGCGCCGCCACCGGAAATTCCGCTCAATAGAATGGTCGCCGGAGACAATATCTTTGCTGGTCAGATGTATTTCGATACAGATGATCACGACCTGCATCTGCAATATGGTTCTCCGTGCATAGATGCGGGACTACCGACTTTGTTGGATCTTGACGACTCGCAGTCCGACATGGGGGCGTATGGCGGTCCGAGGGGAGAAAACTATTCTTATCCTGACTTGCCGCCAAAGCAGCCGGCAAAATTCGAAGGCGTGACTACCGCAAATTCGATCGTTCTGCACTGGCTGACCAATACCGAATCTGATCTGTCCCACTATACTCTTTTTCGCGGCACTTCATCAGGGTTTCCCTTGGATTCGGGGCATGTCGTGGCTTATGTCCCGCATGACATCGGTTCTTTACCTGGCAACCCCGAGACCGACTCGATGTTTTACGCTATCGAGGATACTACGGTCATATTGCATACTAGCTATTTCTATTCGTTGGTTGTCACTGACTACGGAGACAATGTCTCGCCGGTCTCCCCGGAACTCGCTTTCATCGTGACCGACGTCAAGGATCAGATTGACACGCCGCTGCCGCAGCAATTCGAGTTAATGCAGAATTACCCCAATCCGTTTAATGCAACGACAGCAATTGTGTATAGCCTGCCGAATATCGGAGCGCAGCCAGCGTCGGTGAGGATGGTCATTTTCAATGCGATTGGGCAGCAAGTAAGGATGTTGGTTGATCAGGCGCAGTCGCCGGGGAGGCAGGTCGCTTATTGGGATGGGAATGATGAAGGCGGGAATGCGGTGGCTTCGGGAGTGTATTTTTATTCGTTGAAGGTTTCGGGGGTGGAGTTGGTCAAGAGCCGGAAGATGGTGGTGGTGAAATAGGGGGCGCGTTAGTTGTGCAATTGGCAGGAGCACGGAGCGCTCATGGGCGCATTGCCATGCGCCCCTACGCGGGATGGTCGCGCTTTTCCTGCGATGTCAGGAGCGCAGGGCTCCTGACCTACAAGTTATCGCGCCTTTGGCGCGACTGGGCGCAGCCCCGCAAAGGCGGGAACTTTGACATGCTGCGCCACTACGAACAACTCACAGATTCTTCGCTGCGCTCAGAATGACAAAGTTCGAGTTTTTCAGTGGGTCAGTTCGCATGGATGACGGAATCAGTAGACGGGCGCACTGACCGCGCCCCTGCGGATTCGTTTCGTTAGTGTGAGATATGACCCACCGTTCCGGTGGGGGACAGGCGTTCGACTGAAGTCGAACCCACAAGAAATGGTGTCAGGAGCGCGGGGCTCCTGACCTACTAAGCTGGATCCCCGC
>CAUJJY010000031.1 GCA_963205155.1 Candidatus Zixiibacteriota bacterium
GTGATGTTGCCAACTTCGTTCTTGTCCAGTGTAGCGCGGGCCTGATCGATTTCCACCAGACCGAGAGTTGAGACAGCATCTATCAGGCCGGGATAAACGCGTTTGCCGGCGACATCTATTGTTTCTGTATTCGCGGGAGCAGTGATGTTTTTCGCTATCTGCGTGATGCGGCCATTTTCGAAAAGCAGATCAGTTTGTGTCAACACGCCGCCGCTGACGGTATAGAGATCACCGCCCTTGAGAAGTATCGGATGGTCCTGCTTCTTGCCGGGGACATAGAAATTTGCCAGTGCCAGGGAGGAGACAACCAGCGCGAGTATAAAAGTCAGCTTCTTCATTCTTGTTCCCTCCAGACGTCATGGACATCATCGCAGCGCCATTCTCGTTCGGGCTTCTTATATCCGCCGCCATCGCCACGGTCTTTTTCGCCGCCGCCACTCTTGAGAACCTTTTGGGTAAGAGCGCTCTTCTCGGCGAGGATAGCTGTGCGCATCAGCGAGTCCTGGGTGAGGCTGAAGTAGTTGCGACCTTCAATCCAAGTTTGTTCGACCATGGAGTAGGTCGAAAGGGGATTGCCGTTCCAGATCACGAAGTCGGCATCTTTGCCGGCTTTGATGCTGCCGACATAAGCATCGACCTTGAGTTGAATTGCTGGATTGATAGTGACGAGCTTGATGGCTTCCTCGGGGCTAAGTCCGCCGTAGAGGATGGTCTTGCCGGCTTCCTGGTTCAGGCGGCGCGACATTTCGCCGTCATCGGAATTGATGCCGGTGACAACGCCTTTTTCGACCATGAGTGCGGCATTGTAGGGAATGGCGTCGTAGACTTCGAATTTGTACGCCCACCAGTCGGCGAAGCTGTTGGCGGTGGCGCCGTGTTCGCGCATTTCGTCGGCGACCTTGTAGCCTTCGAGGATGTGCGTGAAGTTCTGGACACGGAAACCAAGTTCTTCGGCGAGACGCATCAGCATCAGGATTTCGGTCTGGTGATAGGAGTGGCAATGGATGAACATCTTGGAGTTCATGACATCGGAGAGCGCATCGAGTTGAATATCGCGCCGTGGCGGCGTAGTCTTGAGTTTATCGCCGCTGCCGAGCGCGTTGTATTTCTTCCAGGCATTTTCGTATTCGCGGGCGGTGATGAAGGCGTCCTTCATGACCGTTTCAACGCCCATGCGAGTTTGCGGGTAGCGGATAACCTGACGGTCGCCCCAATTGGACTGTTTGACGTTTTCGCCGAGAGCGAATTTGATGGTGGCGGGAGCAGGGGTGTATTTGAGGCCATCGGCATTGGAACCCCAACGGTGTTTGATGATCTGCGCCTGTCCGCCGATGGGATTAGCGGAGCCGTGCAGGAGCTGGGACATTGTCACGCCACCGGCAAGTGTGCGGTAGATGCTGATATCCTCGGGATTAAGGACATCGCCGATTCGGACTTCGGAAGTGATGGAGTGGCTGCCTTCGTTAACACCGCGGGCGATGGCGATATGCGAGTGTTCGTCGATAATCCCGGCGGTTACGTGTTTGCCGGTACCATCAATCACCAGCGCATCTGCAGGGGCAGTGAGATTCTTGCCAATGGCAGAGAATTTACCATCGACGACCAAAACGTCGGTCGCTTCGAGAATGCCTGCTTCTTCGGAAGTCCAGACAGTGGCATTGCGTATCAGGACGTTCTGGCGGGCAGGTGGTTCAGCCAATCCATATGAACGATTCGGAAATGTGAGTTTTGAGACAATGACAGTGTCTGGCTCGTCGGAGTCCTTCCTATCGCGTTTACCTTTGCCATTCTCGTCGGATTTGGCGGAGTCGGCTTCTTCGGAGTATTCAGACTGGAAGGTTGCGCTCCAGATTACAGAACGGCCATCGGGAAGTGCGCAGTTGCCGGAGAAATTGCGGTCAGCGCGAAGTCCGGAGAAGCGCAATACACCTGAATATCCGGCGGTGTCGAGTTCCACGTTGAACTGGAGTTGGTCGCCGTCGGTGTCGAGATCACCGAGTTTCATTTTAGCCGAGCCGATTACCAAGGTTCCGGATGGACGGGCGAGCTTTCCGGCGAGCCGCAATTCCCACGAGTTGTTTTGTAGGGACAGCTTGTAATTGCCGCGGACATCGGATTTCGGCGGTGACTTGAGACGATTTTCCTTGCCGGCGATCCAGACCGAATAGATGGCGGCGTCTTCATCGAAGAGGTCATGGCTCATAATGATGAAGTTGGCGAGCTTGCCTGATTCGAGAGTTCCGGTTTTGTCGGCAATACCGCACAGTTTCGCCGGGACAGTGGTCAATGCTGCGAGAGCGGTTTGTTTGGTCAGGCCATACTTGACAGCGGTACGGAGATTCTTTAGAAGTAGTTCGCGGTCCTTGAGTTTGGTTGTGGTCAGTGCAAACTCGATCTTGTTCTGCTCAAGAACGGCCGGGTTGCGCGGTGCTCTTTCCCAATGACGCAAGTCAGCGAGGGAGACGTCGAGAGCATCCTCGGCGGTCTTGACATAGGGCGCTTTGGGGAAATTGAGCGGAAGGATGATCGATGCGCCGGTCTCTTTGACTTGAGAAACAATCTGATACTCGAAACCACTTCCGAGATAAATCTGATTGATGCCAAACTCCCTGGCGATTTTGTCGGCACGCAATAGCGAGAGCTCGTCTTCCGGATCGAAGATGATGCCTTCGGTCTTGATGCCGGTAAGCGCGGCAAGCGAGAGGTTAGTTTCGACACCGGATTGTGCGGGATTTCGCTGAAGCGACGCTTGTGCTTTGGCATACCAGTCGGCGTCGTAGAGTGTCTGCCGAATCAGGGCGATGCTGCCCATCTGCGAGCTTGGGTATTCCTGTCTTGAAGAACCTTTGTTGAAGGAGAGGAAATGCCGTGAGTTGGACACCAGCACCTGATCATTGGGCAGACCGTCATTAAGAAGAGCGACAAAACCGCGACCGCGAAAGACGCCATCAAGGCGACACGCTTGTGCGACGGCATATCCGGCCTGCATCAGATCTTTGGCATCACCGGCATCGGGCTGGAACTGCGTTATCCAGTTTTGTTCGGAGCGGATGGCATCATTCCAAGAATCGACGCCAACGCGACGGCCTTCGTATTGCGGGCCGGCGTTGCGATCGGGACGCGAAGGTGGCTCTTTGGCAATGCCATATTCGCTATATGGTTCGATGAATGCCGGGTAAATAAAATAGCCTTCGAGATCGATAACTTCGGCATCGGCAGGGATGCTGATACTGGCGCCGACACCAGCGACTTTGCCGTCGCGAATCAAGAGGGTGGCTTTTTCATAGGTCAAGGTCGGAGAAACAACAATGGTGGCATTAGTGAACGCGACGAGGGCGGTGCTTTTGTCGCGGATACCGTATTCTGGCGTTGATTTTTTGAATTGTGGTGCGCCGATTAGTTGACCAAAACCGGCGATTGCCAACATGGCGACAAGAATAAGCGTCGCTCCCGCGGCGCGCCTAACAAGGTGCATAAGGCAAAGCTCCTCTGTTCATATGTGCGGTGCCCCGGCTATTGATTAGGGATAGAATAACCTCTGAATAATGAAAAAGTTCGCGTCGGGCAATCCTTTTCTTGGCGGATTTACTGGTTCAAGCGGTCATCCCAGACCACGATGCGGTAGAGACTGTCTGAAGCAGAGCGGCGGAACTTGAATTCGGCAAGGCCAACGGCTTCGAAAAACTGGTAACCAAAGTCGCCATCGAGGTCTTTGACTGAAAGATTGAAATAAACTCGATAGACCTCCCAGATTTCGTCATTGGGGAATTCTCTGCGATCAAATACCGGCACCCAGGTTTCGAGCTTGATTTCATCGAACAGTCGGAAGAGACGTTCAGTGCGTGCGAGGTCGCCGGAGGGGCCATCGCGGGAGATTTCGACCTGCTCGATTTGACCGGTACGATCCTGGTCGATGTAACGGAAGACAAATCGTCCATCGAGACAGTTCTCGTAGACGTCGATGTCGCGATGCTCATAGGCGTACTTAAGATTGTGCAGGACCGAATCGGGTGCCGTTTGCCGGACGATCGGTACTATGCGCGAAGGACCGACGACGGCGGGTGCAAATGGGTTTTCGCAGGCAGTCAGCAAAGACAGTAAAATGAGCAGAAGAAGCGCTCTAACGATAGGCATTTTTGAACTCCGCCCAGGAATTGGTTTGCGTATCGGTGTGGAGATCCTCCCAGCGGCGCAATGACCAGAAATTGAAGGCGCTTTCGATGAGATCAAATCGCGCGATGCCGTGAAAATTGTCTTTGACGGTGCCGAGCGTATCCGTGACGCTAAGGGTGTAACTACGGATAAGTGTCGCCGTGGTGTCGAGGAGGATATCGGGCTGGTCCAGCAGTGAACCGAATTGGATGGTAATGCGCTGGGTGACTTTGTTGGCGTTAAACTCGCTGAACATTTTCTGTGTCAAGGTCACTTCGCGGGCGAAGTCCCAGGCAGTGTCGCCGGGAGTGACTTCGATAAAATCGAAAGTGAAGACGAAAGCAGAGTCGAGGCATTGGATGAAATTGCCAATGACCAACTCGGAGTACGATAAGCGCAAGTTCTCAAGCACAATCTGTG
>CAUJJY010000032.1 GCA_963205155.1 Candidatus Zixiibacteriota bacterium
TCTATCCTGTTGCCGTCTTCATCATACTTGAAGAACCCTTGTCCGGTCTTGACGCCGAGGTGTCCGGCGCGGACCATTTTGCGGAGCAGCGGGCACGGGTTGTATTTGTGCTCGGAGAGTTCATTCAGGAGATTCTCCATCATCGCCATAACTTCATCGAGACCCATCATATCGGCAAGAGCCAGCGGGCCCATATTGAAGCCGAAGCCGAGCTTCATGGCGTTGTCGATTTCTTCGGCAGAGGAAATGCCTTCCATCAGAACGTGCATCGCCTCATTGAGGAATGGGACGATGATGCGGGTCGTGACATAGCCGGGGTATTCGTTGACCGGAATCGGCTTCTTATTGAGCTTGACGGCAAAGTCCTGGGTGAAGGCATAGGTTTCCTGTGAGGTCTTCAGGCCGCGCACGAGTTCGACCATCGGGATTTTGTGCACCGGATTGAGAAAGTGCATGCCAATGAACATTTCGGGGCGATTGGTCGCGGAAGCAAGTTGTGTGATCGACAGAGTCGAGGTATTGGAGATGAAGACCGTTTCCGGCGGACAAAGGCCATCGAGCTGGGCAAAGAGCTCGCGCTTCATCTCGAGATTTTCTGGGATGGCTTCGATAATCAGCCGGGCTTTGCGAACGATTTTCAGGTCGGTGCTGATTTTGATCCTTGAAAGGATAGCTTTCTTCTCCGATTTGGTGATTCCCCATTTGTCGATTTCGCGATCGAGTGAATCAGAGACAAAGTCTAGCGATTTTTTCAAGATTTCGTCGTTGAGGTCGAAGAGTACAACCTCGGTGCCGGTTTCGGCAATGGTTCGGGCAATGCCCTGTCCCATCGTGCCGGCGCCCATGATTACTATTTTGTCTATTGCCATGCAATCCTCATAGTGCTTAAGTCGTTGACCGAACCTACCATATTATAGTAAGGATATCGGCTAAAACATCGCGGCGAATATAACCAATTGGGTTTGGTTTGCAATGAGTTTGTGAAATTAGTAACTATCGTTGTTGTCAGATGGGCTTGATTCTCCCCGATTTTCATCTACACTGGGTAATATCGACTATACTGTTGAGCGACTGTAACTTAGGGCGTAAGTCGCAAGAGGGAACGGACAGGTTTCGCCTTCAGGATTTCGAGCATCGCCACACAGGCAATTGCTGCAGAAAGGCACAACATTAAGTCGGGTGCATGAAGCGGACCAAACCGGAAGAGGCTCTGAAGGAATGGCACTGTGAGTGCCAGGGTGAGGAAGACAACCGTCCCGCCGACGACCCACCAAGTTGTGGGATTCGGTACGAAGACGGTCATCAGAATTGAACGGGACTGTGAACGATTCGAGAGGATGAGCCCGAGGTTTGATATGACCAAAGTAATAAACGCGAGGGCTCTTGCCGAGTCCTGGTTGTGTCCGGCCATTGCCCAATAGTAGACGGTTATTACGACGGTCAGGACAATCAAGCCTTGCAAAAGACTGAAGATGACCGCCTTTTTGCCAAAGAGCGATTCATCGATCTTTCTGGGCGGACGATTCATTATGCCGTCCTCGGCGGGTTCGGCCTCGAAGACAACCGAACAGGCAGGGTCGATGATCAATTCGAGAAACACGATGTGTACCGGAAACAGCGCGAGCGGCCATTCGAGGATCACAGGAATCAACGTAAATCCGGCTATCGGCACATGTACCGAGAAGATAAACATCATCGCCTTCTTGAGATTGTCAAAGATTCTTCTTCCCATTTTGACGGCAAGGACAATGGAGTCGAAGTCGTCCTCGAAAAGGACGATCGCCGCCGAATCGCGGGCGACGTCAGTGCCGCGCCCCCCCATTGCAATGCCGATGTGTGCAGATTTTAGTGCCGGAGCGTCATTGACGCCATCGCCGGTCATAGCTACGACTTCACCCATCTCTTTCAGGGCTTTGACCAAGCGGAGTTTTTGCTCCGGGACCATTCGCGCAAACAAGTTCACACTCTTAAGGCGGGTCGTGAGTTCGGCATCGCCCATTTCCGCCAACTCCGCACCGGTAATAAAGTCATCAGGATTCTTGAGTCCGATCTGGCGCGCGATGTTTTTGGCAGTCCCTGGGTAATCGCCGGTGATCATGATGGTGCGGATACCTGCATCGTAACACTCGCCGACGGCTTCCCTGACTTTGGGGCGGACCGGATCTTCAAGACCGAGTAGTCCAACGAAAGCGAATTCGAAGTCGTGTTGTCCCGGCGGCAACCCTTCGGCACGGAATTCAGTCTTGGCAACACCGATCACTCGCAGTCCGCGCCCGCTCATTTGGTCAATTACCGGTGCGAGGTCAGCCAACTGCTCGTCTGAAAAGTGACATAAGTTGGCGATAGCTTCCGGAGCGCCCTTAGCTGCGACGACATATTCCCGGCGGTCGGGCGATTGCCAGACGCGCGTCATGGCGAAGAGTTCATTGGTGAGCGGATACTCTCGGAGGAAGGTCCAGTCGTTGTGGATGTGTTCGGTATTGGCGAGGGTTCGCTGGCCAAACTCGCGCATGGCTTTTTCCATCGGATCAAACGGATCTGCGGGACTGGCGAGAATGCTGAACTCGACGACCTCGTGGAACTCCTCGGGGATGACATCAGGAGAGACTTTGAAATCGTGGAACAGACCGTCGGCGTAGAGCTCGCGAACGGACATGCGATTCATGGTCAAGGTGCCGGTTTTGTCCACACACAGGACGGTTGCCGATCCGAGCGTTTCGACGGCGGGAATTCGGCGAGTGAGTACGCCGACACGAGAGATTCGCCAGGCACCCAAAGCAAGAAAGATGGTGAGTACGACCGGAAACTCCTCGGGCAGCATTGCCATGGCAAGTGATAGACCCGCAAGAAAACCCGCCATCCAGTCACCGCGAGTCATTCCATAAATGACAACAACGAGGACACATAGGAATAGTCCGATGGTTGCGAAGTTGCGAACCAGTTTGCCGGTTTCCTTTTGGAGCGGAGTGTTTTCGGTTTCGACGGATTGGAGGGCTTTTCCGATTTTGCCGATTTCGGTATGAATTCCAGTAGCCCTGGCTTCGACAATGCCCTGTCCACGGACGACAAGTGTTCCAGAAAAGACGCTGGGAGTATCGTCACCGCCCGGGGCAGACATAGCGGTTGTGGTTGTAGCGGACTTTTTGCGTACAGCGATTGATTCGCCGGTCAGGAGACTTTCGTCGACCGAGAGATTAACGCAATCAAGGACGATGGCATCAGCCGGGACGCGATCGCCTTCCGACAGAAGCATGATATCGCCGCGGACGACGTCGCGCCCGGCGATTCGCTGTTTAGCTCCGTCGCGGACAACAAGAGCGCGCGGACTCGAAAGGTCGCGCAGGGCTTCAAGGGCGCGCTCGGTCTTGCGCTCCTGAAAGAAGGTGATGCCCATGACGACGAAGACAAATCCAAGCAGCATCATGGCCTCTTCGGTGTCGCCGGAGATCAGATAGAGCGCTCCACAGGCCAGCAGCAACAGGAACATTGGCTCGCGAACGATTTCGAGTGCGGTTAACAGCAGGCCGCGTTTCTTTGCCGATGGCAGGACATTGTAGCCATCTTCAGCAAGACGCTTTTGGACTTCTTGCGAAGAGAGACCTTTGATGTGGCCCAGATCGACTTCTACTTCAATCGGCATGAATTCGGCTCGATCACGGGGAGAGAGAAGTGTATCATCAAATAATGCTAATCTTTCCAATTCGACTCCGACCAAACTACTGTCCGACTTGCCAAAAACCAATGAAATTCGTATGCTTAACAATCTCTAATGTGGATTGTCTACACTAATTTTGTCTCTGGTGAAATGATGCAAAACAGGTCGAAGTCAACACTCATTTTGTTCGTCCAATTCTCGTTGTTGGTGGCGTTTGCCATCGTGGTTGCCTTGTCCGAAAAGCATGCGATGTTTCGAGGGGATTATGCGGTCGGGGTTGTCTTCTTGGTGGGGGGCACTGCGGTGATAATGGCAGCGGTCGTCGCGTATCGAAAGGCCATGGGGACAGTTCGCGTAAAGGTGTCACCGGATCCGGCGGAACACGGGGGACTAATAACCTGCGGAATCTATTCCAAGATCAGGCATCCCTTCTATGCGGCAACTCCGCTCATGTTGACCGGTGCGATGTTGGTGCTCCAGAGGCCTTG
>CAUJJY010000033.1 GCA_963205155.1 Candidatus Zixiibacteriota bacterium
TGCCGGCCTTAACCAAGTCGACCTGAATCTTCGCAATGAGTTGACCGTTGATTCGGTGAAAGTCGGAGTTGCTCCTGCGGCCTTCACTCACTCCGCGCATCTGCTTTCGATTACCCTGCCTTCGGCGATTGCCTTGAATCAGGAATTCGCGATGACCGTCTATTATCACGGCGTACCGTACTACGACGGCTCTGCCGGGCTGACCTTTACAAGTGAATTCTCCACGCAACTCTGTTGGACTAAAGCCACGCCGTTCCGTGCCCGCTATTGGTGGCCGAGTAAAGATTTCCCGGAAGACAAGGTTGACTCGCTCGATCTCTATATTGAGTGTCCATCGACCTATGACATTGCCACCAATGGCATGCTCGTCACCTCAACCAGCCTTGGCGGCGGACGCAAGCTGGAACACTTCCGACACCGCTATCCGATCTGTACTTATCTCGTGGCATTCTGTTGCGCGACTTACACCAAGAACATCCAAACCTGGATTTATGACAACGACTCAATACCATATTATAGCTACTCGCTTCCGGGAAACACTGCTGCGATGTCTGCCTTCCAGACCTTAGGCCCGCAATCGCTGACCATTCTTACCAACCGATTTGGTGCTTATCCATACATGAACGAGAAAATGGGCTGTGCCGACTTCGGCTGGAGCGGAGCCATGGAACACCAGACCTTTGCGATGTTTTCTTCCGATTTCCACACCGACTGGGTCATTGCCCACGAGTCGGCACATCAGTGGTGGGGTGATATGATCACCTGCCGTACCTTCCATCACATTTGGATCAATGAAGGCTTCGCCACCTATTCCGAACCGCTCTACTTCGAGGCGGCCTCCGGCACTACCGCCTATCACAATTATCTGCAGACTATGAAATTCTTAGGTCCGGGCTCGATCTATGTCGAGAACCTCACCCAGAACGAAATCTACGATTCGAATCTCTCTTATGACAAGGCTGGCTGGGTGCTGCACATGCTGCGCGGTGTCTATGGCGACTCGGCATTTTTCCAGGGCGTACGCGCTTTCGCTAATTCCGAATTCCGCTACGGCACGGCGACCACGCAAGACTTCATCAATGTCGTCAGCGCCTCCATTGGCGAAGATATAACTTGGTTCATGAACGAGTGGATCTATGGTGAGGGTCACCCCGACTACGAGTACTCCTGGCAATGCCGCCCCGATGGACTCGGCGACTACATCGTCGATCTCTTCATCGAGCAGGTGCAGACGACTCCGACGGTGTTTCGCATGCCGATCAAGACGCGCATCACCACCACCGCTGGAGTTGTTGATACCGTCATCAACAATTTCGGACGCTTTGTCGCTTACTCACTGCCGTTTGCCGACTCGGTAACGACAATATCGCTCGATCCCCAGCAATGGATTCTGCGCACTACCGCTCTCGTTCCCTTCGGTGTCCACGTTATCTCGACCTCGCTTCCGGAAGGGTTTGCCGGTGAGCCGTACTCGACCTCACTGCAGGCTGTCGGTGGCCTGCAACCCTATCATTGGCAGTTCCTCGGTGGTGATTTACCCTTCGGCTTGACCTTCGATACATCAACCGCAACTGTCAGCGGTACGCCGACGTTTCCTGCGCAGTATTTCTTTACCATCGTCTGCAAGGACTCTGATTCGCCGCAAAGGACTGATACTGCTTCACTGACGATTATCATTTCCGAATCGCAGGGAATATGCGGTGATGCCGACGGCAGCGGCACTGTCACCATCTCCGACGCCGTTTACCTGATCAACTACATCTTCTCTGGCGGCCCGGCGCCTGACCCGCTTTTATCCGCTGATGCCGACTGCACCGGCATGGTGACGATCTCTGATGCCGTCTACTTGATCAATTACATTTTCTCCGGCGGTCCCGTACCGTGTGCCGCCTGCCCATAGGCATAACAGGAGCTATTTCCCTTGCTTTTTAGCGCTTTTGACTATATTCTGAGCAGGAGCACCTTAGTTACTTCACATGAATGGAAATAGTCGGATGCCTCTACCTGTCGAGCAGATCGTTTTCCGCACTTTTATTACCCTCTTGCTGTCATTCTCGACAGTGGTGTTCTCAACCGACTGCGCTCTTGGCGGTACGGCGCCGCGCTATTCTGATGATCGAATCGCAAATCCTCCGCTTGAGCCGGTTATTGCAGGGCAGGGGACACAGGACGCTTCTATCTCGCCGACTTCTGCGGACCAACAATACTTTTTCCTCGGACCTAATTCGACTATTCAAATCGGCACAACCTGGAACGACATGCAGCAAAACGGCTCGATGGGCCGCCAAATCGTTATCGGTGGTGGTTGGGTTCACAATGTCTGGAATTATCTGCCGGGCGCGTCTTCCGCAAACCGAAATACATCGTATTACGCCTACAGCCTTGCCGGAGGAATGAACGTCTCCAATCCCGGCATCGATCCGGTAGTCAACGGCGCCGGCTTCACTTCGATCGGCTACGACGCGACCGGTGGCGGACGCGCTGTTGCCGCCTACCACAAGCTCGATGATAACCGCACCAAATTGGCGCGCGGTGATGGTCTCGGACTGTCGACATTCACCACCTTCAACTTTCCCGCCGCCGGCGTCAATTGCCAAAATGTCGTTTCCGGTACCGGTGGCGTTGACGGACCATATTTCTGGCCGAAAATTGCCGTCGATGTGAACGGTTCCGGTCAACCGATCGCCCATGTGGTGAGTACCGAGTATTCCGGCGCACAGGTCAATCTTTCATTGGTCTACTACAAAACCAATGCCGGTTTGACCGCGCCCTCGGCCACCTGCGGTCTCTGGATTGATTCCGTCACCACTGTCTCGGCGGTGATTACGCAAGATCCCAATAGCAACAAGGTGGCAATCGTGTGGCTCCGTTCCGCTGATGGCGCTCATGCCGACGCCATCCAACAACGCAACAATGATGTCGTTTTCACGGAATCAACCGATCTCGGTTCCTCCTGGCTCCTGCCCACCAATATCACGAATTACACTGGCGCCAACCTCGAACGCGCTTATACCGATCTGTCGGCTCTGTATTCTACCGACGGCTGTCTGCACATCCTCTGGACTACATCATACTTCGACTCGGCCAGTTCAATTGTTGGCAATCAGGGTGCAAGACTCTACCACTGGGATAAGTGCCAACAATGCCGCAGCCTCCTTGCCGATGCCGACAATTCCGAAGTCAATTGTAAACGGGGTGTCTGGAACAAGAACATCTCCAAGATGAATTTGAGCGAATGTGTCGTCGGAGGATCCAGCCGGCTCTATGCGAGCTATACCTATTTCACCGGCGATGACTTGGGCAATCCCACACCATCAGACTGTTCCGCCGCCGGCTGGGCAAACGGAGAAATCTATGCGCAGGTTTCCCAGAACGGCGGTGCGACCTGGGGACCACCGGTCAATTTAACCAATACCACTTCGCACAACTGCGCGGCTGGAGCTTGTAACTCCGAGCACTGGTCGTCTTCCGCGCCGTATGTCACCGATAGTCTGCGGATTCAGTACATTCTCGATCGCGATGCCGGCGCCGTTGCCTATACAGAAGGCAGCTGGACCAATAATCCGGTTATGAACTTGAGCTATCCTTGTTTCTCAACGGTTACCTATTTGCATCTAAGCGCCAGTCCGGCAGCGCTCGCCTATCCGTATCACACGATTCCTGGACAACAACGTGATACGACTTTGATTTTGGTTAATTCCGGAAATGCTGTGGCCAACTACACGCGCACCATCAACTATCTCACTGGCTCGGGCTGGCTAAGTTTTCCCAATGACCCGCCCAATTCTTCTGTCCCGATCGGCTGTAATTTTGCCGACTCACTCAAAGTGCGAGTCAACGGCCCGGCCACTGAAGGACTCTATCAAGCCATCGTCAATTTTGACTACAACAACGGTTTTTCCAATTCGACATTGTCAATCAGCGTCGATCTGTACAATTTCCAGGAGTTCTTTCTCCCATCCGACAATGCCATCAACACCGCAACCAACCGGCTCAACGTCAATCAAGCCGGCCGTGTCGGCGTTTATGAACAAGGCAATCTGTTCACCTATACTGCCGCCGGCGTCAACTATCTGCGCGATGGCTCATTGATCGTCGGCACAAGTGCAGACAACCTTAGTTGGTTGATCCATGAGGGCTCCGGAGGTCAACCCAGTGTGACCAATCCGTACGGCGCGCTGTTTGCCAAATCTAATCTGACCGTAAATACCAGTGACCCGGACTATCGACTTGCCACGGGCATCGGCGTCAACCGTGACTCAACCATCGCGTTTCGCGCGACTTATTATGCCCCCAAAGCCCTGACTAACTCCGACTTCTATTTAGCACAATTCAGCGTCTATCCCGGCCCCGGTAATGTCTCCGGGCGTATCGATAACATGACAATCGGCTATGCGGTGGATTGGGACATTCCGGCGGACAACGGTACTTCGAATACCGCCGGAGGCGACGACTCGCGTCACATGGTCTACCAGCAGGGTACCTCGTCACCGCCCAATACCCAAAGGCTGGCCGCCTTGGCGGTGATTCGCGAGGATGGCCAACAGGCGCCGGGTGGATTTGTCTGGGACAACGCCCGCTACGTCCTGCCTAATCGCGCCTACCAGGTCGACAGTCTCTGGAGCCGGATGAATGCCGTCACCAAATTCGAGGGCACTCCCATCATCGGCGACTTGAATTCAGTGGTCGTTGCCGGTACTCATGAAAGTATCCTGTCGACAGCAGACTCATTTAAATTCGTGATCGTGTTGGCGGGTCAATTGAGCGGCGACTTGAACTCCTTGAAGGCGACAGTCGACAAGGCTAAAAGCTTCT
>CAUJJY010000034.1 GCA_963205155.1 Candidatus Zixiibacteriota bacterium
TATGCGCTGTCCAGCCTTAAACCAGATTCGCTCCTGTGAAATGGCGGCCAAAGCTTCTTCGCGCTTCTGCGTTGTTTCTTCAGGTGAGTATGTTAGGTTCGGTATAAGAAATTCAATCGCTATGTCATACAACCAGGTGGCGCGAATGTTCGCCTCTTCCGCATGAAGGCTTAGATCCGCCTCCAACTCCCTGCGATTCTCCGCCAAGCCGCGAATTTGATCGGCGGCATACAATGAGGTCCGGGTACTGCGATTGATCTGTGCTGTCTGATAATTCGATGGCACGGCCGTATCGGCCACCGCGACACCCACGAGATAGCGATCTTCAAGGGCCTTGCGGATAATCCGCTTCTTTTGCTGCAGGCTGTCCGCCGCAACCATCCGGCGCAGGATGCTTTCTTTGAGTCGGGGATAGAACAAACGCAGTCGGTCGGCGCCTCTCTCGACGTTCTTGATTCGTTGCTTGACGCTGTCGGCCAAAAAAAACAACCGATCCAATGCGCGAAATGCAGAATCTACCTTCGCTTCGTCATAGATCATCACAGCGGGTAATGAGCCGATTACCTCTCGTCGTTCAAACTCCAGTTCGGCTTCACTTTTATATACCGGGAACTCGAATGGGGCAATGATGTCGTCGGTCGCGATATCTCCGACTTGCGGAGTCGAAGGCGGCGCAAATACATGGGCCATTGGAAACAAAAATGATGTGAACACAATGGCGAAGGCGATAATCAGTACCAGCCAAAATCGACTGGCGCCCGATTGTCCGTGCGTCGCTCGTTCCCTGCGGATACGGCGGCGCACCTTCCGCATCCCTATGCGGAGGAGATCAAACATAGATTATTTCTGCCCGGTCTCGTAGCGATCGAAAGCGCGAATGATTTGCTTCACCAGGCGGTGACGCACTACGTCCTTGTCGGTCAAGTAGGAGAACTTGATCTCGGGAATGTCCTTGAGGATCTTCTGAATGGCAACCAATCCTGAAAGTCGCTTTCTGTCGAGGTCGATTTGTGTGACGTCGCCGGTGATGACTGCCTTGGAACCTTCACCAATGCGCGTCAAGAACATCTTCATTTGGGCAATGGTGGTGTTTTGAGCTTCGTCCAAAATGACGAACGCTGTATTGAGAGTGCGCCCGCGCATAAACGCCAAAGGCACAATCTCGATGACACCTAATTCCATCAGCTTCTTTATCTTATCGGCAGGAAGCATATCATGTAAAGCATCATAAACCGGACGAAGATATGGGTCAACTTTGGCGCGAATATCTCCGGGCAGAAACCCCAGTGATTCACCGGCTTCGACAGCTGGACGCACGAGAATTATTCGATTGTAGAGTTTCCCCTTGAGTCCGGCAACTGCTTCAGCAACAGCAAGATAGGTCTTTCCAGTACCGGCGGGACCGATACCGAACACAATATCATGCTTCTCAATCGCCTCGATATATTCCCGCTGACCGATCGTCTTCGGACGGATGTCCGCTTTGACAATGCTCGAAAGAGCAGTAGAAATATCTAACTCGGTCGCAGGACCTTGGCCTGATTCCTTGATTTGAGAAATAGCGTAATGCAGGTATTGATCCGAGATCTCGCCTTGGCGCTGGAGGCGCTCGAATAGATCAAAAAACAGGGTCTCGGCTTGCGCAGCTTCTGGCCCGGTGATTGATATTGCATCGCCACGGGCAACGATTTGAACATCAAAGCTGGCTTCAATGGTCTTAAGCAAGTTATTGTTGCCTGTAAACAGGGTGCGGGGATCGACACTCTTCAGTTCGATCTTCTTTTCAAGTGGTTCACTCAAACGGTTCTTAGTACCTCGAAATCTGAAAATTCTGCCATAAATACGTTGTCACGTTCTATCCGAACGTGACCAACGAGAATACGTTCCTCAAATTGTGTTTGTCAAATGAGGGTGCTAAAATGTACTTGATTACTTCTTCTTGTCAATACTTATCGCAAGCGACAGTTCGGCGAGCTGCTCCGGCTCAATTTCCGTCGGTGAACCATCCATAAGTGACTGTGCCGCTGTCGTTTTCGGGAATGCAATGACGTCCCGCAGCGAATCGGAATCGGTCATAATTCCGACAATTCGATCCAGACCGAGTCCCATCCCCCCGTGAGGCGGAGCGCCATATTTAAGCGCAGTCAACAAGAAACCGAACATCCGATCTGCTCGCGCATCATCCATTCCGAGAATGTTGAGTATCTTCTTCTGCATATCAGAACGATGATTGCGAATACCGCCGGAAGCCAATTCAAATCCATTACAAACTAAATCATACTGATTCGCTCGTACTTTTGCCCACGGATGATTTGGGTCACTCATAGGTGTAGACGTGGTGAATCCTTCTTCCAGAAGACTCATGTCCGCTTCGCGCGGCGAAGTGACAATGTTGTGCATGGCATCAAATCGGCCAAGATCAGAATGATACTCGAACAGTGGGAACTCGGTAACCCAGAGGAATGAGTACTTCGATTTGTCTATCAATCCGAATTTCTTACCGCAGTAACTGCGAACTCGCCCAAGTATTCCTTCGGTCGGTAGTTTCTTGCCCGCACCCAGCATCAGCAGGTCGCCATCTTTGATGTTGCCGATCTCGCGAAGTTTCTTCACAACTTCATCAGTCAGGAACTTCTTAATTGGCGACTTAATCTCTTCGGCAAATGCGATCCAGGCGAGACCTTTTGCTCCGGCGAGCTTTGCCTCGTCCTCAATCTCCTCAAGCTGTTTGCGTGATAGCCCGGCTTGTCCCGGCGCAATCACGCCTTTGACAACTCCACCCGATGAGAGAGCCTCGGCAAATACCTTGAATTCCGACCCGACAAATGCCGCCGAGAAATCAATCAGCTTCATTTCAAATCGGCGATCCGGTTTATCGGAACCGTACTCGCTCATGATTTGATCATAAGGGTAGCGCGGGAAGGGAGTTTCTATCTCAACATTCAATGTTTCTTTGAATGAATATTTCATCATTCCTTCGACCATCGTGAAGATGTCGTCCTGTGTGACGAAAGACATTTCCAAATCGATCTGTGTATGTTCCGGCTGGCGATCGGCGCGCAGATCTTCATCGCGAAGGCATCGCGCAAGTTGAAAATAGCGGTCAAAACCCGAAATCATCAGGATTTGCTTGAACAACTGCGGCGATTGCGGCAGGGCATAGAACTTGCCGGGATGGACACGCGAGGGCACAACATAATCCCGCGCTCCTTCCGGAGTCGATCGCATCAACAGCGGGGTCTCGATCTCGAGAAATTTCTGCCCATGCAGATACTGTCGTACCGCAAATGCGAAGCGATGGCGCAGTTCAATCTTGTCGGCAAGGAACCGCCTGCGCAGATCAAGATAGCGATAGGTCAGCCGCAGGTCTTCGTTGGCGGTGGTATCCTCTTCAATCTCGAACGGCGGAGTCTCCGACTCGGCAAGCAATTCGAAATCCCGGGCATCGACCTCGATGTCGCCGGTAGCGAGATTCGGATTGATCATGCCTTCCGGGCGCTTAACGACATTTCCAGTAACACTGATTACAAACTCACCTCGGAGGTGCGAAGCAATCTCCATCTTTTCGGCGGAGAAATTGTCGGGATGAAACACTACTTGTGTAACACCGTAGCGATCGCGCAGATCAACAAACAAGATGCCGCCGTGATTGCGGTATTTCTTGACCCAGCCATTGAGTGTGATGCTTGAGCCGGCGTGTTCTTTGCGAAGTTCACCGCAGGTATGGGTGCGTCGTAATTGTGAAAACGGTTTCATCCTCTAACCTATCAATCAATGCCTATTGGTTTCCAGCGGACAAAACGTGACCTATCCAGCGCATTTCACGCAGCCGCTGACTCGCGAAGATAACAAAATCAGGCATTTTTCAAAGGGAAAATCAACCTTCCCGTACGGGCACGTCGAACGTAGAATTCCGATATTATTTTCGCGGATTCTGTGCTATAATCGAGACGTATGACAACAATCAACTGCGGCGCAATGGACATCACGGTTTGAATCTCCTTACAGTCATAGGTATAGCCGTAGCCTTGGCGATGGATGCCTTTGCCGTCGCCATTGCCGTTGGTTGCCGTATTCCCAATCTCACTTTCCGCCATTATTTCCGCCTGTCATTTCATTTTGGCCTCTTTCAAGCATTGATGCCGCTGTTGGGCTGGTACCTCGGCACCAAGGTCGAATATCTAATCGTTAACATCGATCATTGGATAGCCTTCGGATTGCTGCTCGTCATCGGAATCAAAATGATTCAGGAGTCATTTTCGCATAAAGAAGGACTAAACGTTGCACTAAAGGATCCAACCCGCAAATGGTCACTGATGTTGCTCTCCATTGCCACGAGCATTGATGCCTTCGCAGTCGGCTTGAGCATCGCATTTCTCAAAGTCGACATCATTGCGCCAATCATTGTAATCGGATTGGTCGCGCTGGCATTCACGATTGTCGGAATGATCTGCGGAAAACGCCTGGGCGGCTACCTTGGTCGAAAGGCGGAATTGGTCGGGGGTTTGATTCTGATTGTGATCGGTATCAAAATCCTCATCAGTCACTACTTAGTGAATGTCGACACAAATTCCCTAACAGGTGTAACACTTTGGCGCCTGATAGCGTAGTCTCTGTATTACACAGGAGAACAAATGGACTACTATCAGATTTGGTGCAATCTCAAGGAGTCGCACAAGGACCTTGAGTTTTGCGGACACGTAAAGAATTACCTCGGCTATCTTCAAGACCAGGGTAAACTCAAGGGATTCACAATCACCCGGCGCAAACTGGGATGGGGACCGCCCGAATTGGGTGAATTCAACATCACGATTATGACCGAGAACATGGCACAGCTCGAGCAGGCCTTCCAGCATGTCGCGACTCGCGATGGCGAGGTTGAACGCCTCCATCGGCATGTCTTTACCGCCATTACCGACTTCAAGTCGGCGCTTTATCGCGACTTCCCCGATGTTGTAAGGGTGCGATAATCAGCAGTAAGAATACCCATTTTACCTTACCGGAGTTTTCATTGACACGCTTGATTCGCACGGGACGGGGTGTTATAATGTCACAGGCGTTCTCAAGAAGATTTAACGCGTTTTACGAGGAGATACATCAATGTCGAAACAAGCCATGACTGAACTTAAGCAGATCATGAACGAGGTCTCATTGATCGGTTCGACGGCGGCATTATTGGGTTGGGACGAGCGGGTCAATATGCCCCGCAACGGTTCCGCTCATCGCGCCAATCAACTTGCCTATATGGCTGGACTTCTGCACGAGAAATTCACGGCAAACCGGGTCGGCGAACTGCTGAAGATGGCCGAAGACAGCCCGGTGAGCAAGGATCCATTGGCTCCGGACGCTGTGAATGTCCGCGAGTTGCGCCGGGTCTATGACAAAAGGACCAAAGTACCGAATCAGTTGGTGCAGGCAATTGCCCACGCTGAAACTACCGGTCAGAGCGTCTGGGTGAAGGCCCGCCGCGATAATGATTTCAAATCGTTCTTCCCCCATCTGGAAAAGATGATCGAACTGAAGCGCCAATACGCGGAAGCGATCGGTTATAAAGACGTAGCCTACGATGCCTTAATCGACGACTATGAACCGGGTGCCACCGCAAAGTCGATTACGGTAGTGTTCTCCGAATTCCGAAAGGAGCTCGTCGACTTCGTGGCAAAAATCCGCAATGCTCCGAAGAAGCCGGATGTTTCAATTGTCGAGCGCGAATTTTCAATTGATCGCCAGCGTATTTTCGGCGAGACAGTAGCCGCTGCAATCGGCTTTCCGTTTAGCGAAGGGCGCTTGGACATTACGGCGCATCCGTTTTGCTCTGGTATCGGCCCCGGCGATTGCCGCATCACCACCCGCTATAATCCCAAGCATCTTGGTCAGGCGCTCTTCGGTACGATGCACGAAGCCGGCCACGCTCTATATGAACTCGGACTGCCGCGCGAACACTTCGGCACCCCGATGGGTGAAGCCGTCAGTCTCGGCATTCACGAGTCACAGTCACGGATGTGGGAGAATATGGTCGGACGTTCCAAGCCGTTCTGGAAGTTCTTCTTCCCCCTGGCGCAGCAGACCTTCTACGATGCTCTGGGCGATGTGAAGTTTGAGGACTTCTATTTCGCGATCAATGACGTTCAAGCTTCGTTCATTCGCGTCGAAGCCGATGAAGTGACTTACAATCTGCACATTCTCCTTCGCTTCGAAATTGAGCAGGGGATATTTGACGGCTCGATCAAGCCGAAGGATCTTCCGGCAGTTTGGAATGAGAAGTTCACCAAGTACTTCGGCATCACTCCCAAGAGCGATTCGCAAGGCTGCTTGCAGGATATTCATTGGGCGGCAGGCCTGTTCGGCTATTTCCCGACCTACGCGCTGGGCAATCTCTACGCTGCGCAGTTCTTTGCCAAAGCCAAGAAGGACATCCCCGATCTCGATGAGCAGTTTGCGGCGGGCAAATATTCCGCCTTGCTCGATTGGCTGCGCAAGAACATTCACAGCCAAGGTCAGCGTTACCATGCCGAAGATCTGGTTAAAGTAGTCACCGGCAAGAAACTCGACCACAAGCCGTTGATGGGATATCTCGAGAAGAAGTTCAAACCGCTTTACGGCGTGAAATAACCGCGAAGCGCGATGGCCTATTACGGGGACACAGCTTGCTGTGTCCCTTTCTTGTTTTGGGGATGTGGCTTTAGAACTTCAGTGGAACGTTGGAAATCACCCATCGGAACTTGCCCGATGAAGTGCGCGAAATATTCTCGACCGTCTCGATTCGGATGGTCACTTGGTCACCAAGAATGTTCTGCAGCGATTTGCGCACCGCTATTAATTCTTCCTGACGAAAATCGGGACGCGGGACAAGACGAAGTACTACATTGTGCAAGTCTTCTTGAACTATCTGTAAGTGCTCAACCGAAACCAGATCTTTGGTCGCCGTCCCGAGCGCCGATGGCGAGAGATAACGGCCATCCGGAGTGGTCACAATGTCTTCGTCACGTGTGGTTACATCATGGATTCGCGGGAACGGCCTGCCGCAGGAACAAGGCTTCTCATACATTGACGAGACGTCACTCGTCTTATAACGGATCAGCGGTTGGGCATAATTATGTAGACCGGTTGCCACGATCCGGCCAAATCCCTTGCTGTGGGGCGCGTCCTCGTCTCCGATGATCTCGGTATAGCCAAAATCCGTGTCGAGATGCTTGCCTTCGTGTCGCGCGCACTCGGTTGCGAAAATCACGCGCTCCGACATTCCGAGAAAATCGAATACCTTGCAGCAAAACGCCTTTTCAATCGCCTCGCGCTGAACCGGCAGCAGCGGCTCTGCAGAAGTGAACACCGCCTTGACCGGAAAGGTCTGTCCTAAGCGGTTGAGATAGGATGCAAGAAACGACAACGTCGATGGAAATCCCTCGAGTGCCCGCGGGCGGAATTTGGCCAACTTCTCAAGATAGCAGTCCATGTTCTTGTGCGCGAGATGAAATGCCGAGAAGAAAAGATGATTCAAGACCCAGTTGTGTCGCCAATATGGTGGATGCTTAACCGTTGCCGGAACAATCTGCCGGCCGATGAAATAGGCGATCCGATCAAACGGTTCAATCCCACCCTGACGCTTCTGCCGCCAATCGACAACCGTCTTGATCAAACAGACTCGTTTATCCCAGACGATCCGAATCGGATTTGCCGTGGTGCCCGAAGTATAACCAACGATTAACTGGGATTTCTTATAATTGCGCGCAACCAGGTCATCGCTGTTTTCGGCCAACGTCTGTCGGGTGAGAATCGGCAGTTTCTCCAGATCGGCTGCCCTGCGGAAGTCATTTGGAACAAGCTTGCGGTCCTGCATGACTCTCCGATAGTATGGCACATGCTCATAACAGTGATGGACTAGTTGCTGAATCTTCTCCGACTGGTAGGCTTCGAGATCGGCTTGCGAATACTGGGCATGCGCTTCAAACTCGCGAAGCAGCTTCCTGAACTCGCTTCCATACTCACGAAAGTACAGCTTCGCCCCATACAGTGAAACAGCCAAATCCTGAACCGGCCCGGGGCTCTTGAGATATAAATTGTGAAGGACTCCTGCCAAGCGCAATTACCTCTCGAGAAAGGGAATTTGAACAACAACTGATGCTTTGGTGAGAACTGATCTAACCAAAACATATACTGCGAAACAGAGATCTGTCAAGGATAGTTCCGCCATCCCCGCTTCTGGGATTATCGGCACCTTCAAGCAAAACCAGAACAAAGGCCAAAATAATCTAGTTTGTTTTGTTCGCAATCGGGTTCAAATGACTCGTGTTGCTCGCGCCAGTCCTGTAGTTTTTTCTTGACCTTTAAGCCCCCCACACCTATCGTTTTTCGACACTACGTGGGAGGGTCATGGATTATTCTGCCCAGCAGACGAATAATCGCATTACCGGGGTAGAAGCTGATTCTGGGAAGACAATTTCCCCGGGTTACGATTTCGCCCGTCGGGCCGAGCAATTGATCGCCGCAGAAAGACTCGATGAAGCTCAAGAATTGCTTCAGGCGGGAATAACCGCATTTCCGGAATATTCATCCGGCTTTCAAGTATTGGGCGACCTATACTGTCAGCGCGGCAATCCGGTGGCCGCAACCTTCACCTATTTTGAGGCATTAAGGCGCGAACCCGACAATCCGCTGACTCTACTCAAATTGGGCGATGTCTTGAAGACCGAAGGCAACATCAGCGAGGCACGGAAGTACTATCTTCAGGCGGCGACGCTGGAGTCCGATTCCGAGACCATTGCTTCCCGGATGAGAGAAATCGGCTTCTTCGAAGTGGAAACACCTGAATTGGAGCATAATTTCTTGGTCACGGAAACTGCAGCGGATTTATTCCGTATGCAGGGAT
>CAUJJY010000035.1 GCA_963205155.1 Candidatus Zixiibacteriota bacterium
GGCGACATTTTTCGTACTCGGTTGGGTAGCGGAGCGTCATCCGCACCTGTTGGGAATGATCAAGGCACGCGGGCACGAACTGGCGTCGCATGGTTATGGCCACGAATCAATCAAGCGGCTTGATGAAAAACAGTTTCGCGAAGATCTCATGCGATCAGTTGTTGCGATTGAACAGGCGTCGGGAGTGAGGGTTCGTGGTTATCGAGCTCCGACATTCTCGGTTGACCGAAAAAAAGAATGGATTTGGGAAACGCTGGTAGAATGCGGATTCGAATACGACTCAAGCATCTATCCAATCTATCACGATCTCTACGGTGATCCTTCGGCTCCGCGGTTTCCATATTACATCAACACGGCAGCGGGACGGCTATTGGAGATTCCGCCGACGACCTGCACGGTATTCGGAAGGCGGCTACCGGCCTGTGGAGGCGGCAGTTTCCGGTTATTTCCTTATTGGTACACGAAGAGGGCGACCGAAGCTTACAACGCTTGCGGGTATCCGTCGATGGTCTACCTTCACCCATGGGAAATCGACCCAACGCAACCGCGTGAAAAGAATGCCGGACTGAAGAGCCGCTTGCGTCATTACACAAATCTCCACACAGTCGAGCCAAAACTTCGACGGATGTTATCGGAGTA
This sequence comes from Candidatus Zixiibacteriota bacterium, assembly GCA_963205155.1. Lineage (GTDB taxonomy): Bacteria > Zixibacteria > MSB-5A5 > CAIYYT01 > CAIYYT01 > JADJGC01. The sequence goes on from CAUJJY010000035.1 coordinate 640, forward strand.
TAACTTTGCAACCGTAAGAGAAGTCTACCTTGACGGCGGTGGAGAGTTACTGGAAGCGATGAAAAGGGACTCGGCAAAGCATACTTCTAAGCCTTAGAGCTTGATCCGGCTGACGAACACTCCAAGAATTTCAATCTATCAATCACGGGTCGATGTTGATGCACATTGCAAGATTGGACTTGTGTGTCTGCGTTCGCTTTGTTAGAATTACGACAAAGGATCCTTTACCCGGCAGCAAAAATGTGTCGTTTAGCATCGACCTTGGCTTTCTTGATCGTCGTTACTTCTAATCAAGTTTCAGCACAGACGGCATCACCTTATGGTGTCAGCACAATTGCAGACGCTCATAAAGTGACCGTGTTCTGGTTCTATCCTGCGGTTAACGAGACTACTCTTGCCACTGTCGATGACGAACCGCAATCGTTTTTGCTCTACGGGACGGCGGATGCCAGCGCCCGCTTGGCATCGGTATTCGACCTTCCGAGTGCCATTTGTGCGGTTGAGGCAGTCGAAATACGCCTGTGGCCAGAGGACCCGTTTCCGCGATTGCCGGGCGACCAGTCATCTCCTTTTGGACTTGCTGTTGACACCAATTTGCAGGCGGATACCATGGTAGTTCCTATTTGGCAAGGGACGAATCTGGTGCCTGCACCTTCGGCAACAGGATGGCAGAGGTTCCCAATCAGAACACCAGTGATGTCGGACAGCGTCGTTGTCGAATTTCGATGGCAGGGAGGGACACCGACTGCGCCGCTGCCGGCAGTTGTCTTCAGCAGTCACTTCATCAACTCCTATATAGGAGCACTGAACAATGGAAATTTGGAATGGAGCGAAGTGTATGATGCGGTAGCGTTGATGAGGGTGCAGATCAATTTAGCGGACACTGATGCCGGAAGATCTACGGGTGCTCTCGCACCGGATTCATTCAGCGTCTTTGTATTCACCAGTCCTGACGAAGTCGATAGTAATGATCCAATGATTGTGACGGTAAGCGATTCACTGCACATTGTACTTGATCGCACGAGTGCAGATGGAAAGTTGGTTACTGTGGCGGCTTGGAAAGACGGCGTCATGGGTGAAAAATCAGATATTGTCCAGATTGATGCGGCGACCGATGTGGAGGACGCGACATTGCCTCCAGAGATTTCTGCTCTATCTCAAAACTATCCAAATCCTTTTAACAATCAGACTGTCATATTTTCGAGCCGACAAGACGAAATTGTCATTTACAATATCCTTGGCAGGGAAGTGTGCCGTATAAGTGCGAGGAGTCGTGATGAAAACGGCGCTTTTCGCTTCGAATGGGATGGCAAAACAGGCGCCGGAACAACTCTGCCGAGTGGGGTATATTTCTATCGACAGCAAGGCAATTTAGGGGTTAAAAAGCTCATTATGCTAAAGTAGTGCACCGCTGTCGGTTTGCGTTTGAACAAGGGGAACTACCCGCAGTTGAGCGTGCCAAATCGAAACAGAGCCGCAAATTCGAGACGACCGCTGGTAAATAATTAAGCAGTTGCTGTCGATTAACTTAGATATGGAGCGTACCGTCCAATCTACGTTGTCGCCGGAAGCCCTTTCGGCGTTCCTGCGGGAAGTTACAGCTGCAGCCAAGAAGATCGGGATTTATCCGCCCGGACATCCAGCGACAGTGAAAGCCGCGGAGAAACCGTTTGCACTCCTACGCGAATTGTTAGGATCAGGTCGCGCCGTAGTGTTTGCGCTTAGCGAAGGAACTCTGGTTGGTGACGGTGCACCACTGGATGCGAAATTGATGTCAGAAGGGTTGGGCAAGGCGCTTATCGAATCGGGATTGTCGTCTATATCGTTTGAACCGGGAATTGCCAGTGAAGAGTTTGAGCTGCTGTTGGCGCAGTTGAATCTCAAGAAAGAGCATCGCGATCTGCAGAAATTTGTTGAGCAGAATCAAATTCGGCACATGAAGTTTGGGAAGTTCCAATATCAGTTGGTTAAAGACAACGAGCGCGTCATATCGGAAGATGAAATGATTTTCGGAGGCGGAACTGGAGGCGGCATGGGGGACGGTAGTGGTTTGGGTACTGGTTCAGGCGGGCAGTATACGCTTGATTCTCCGGAAGTCGCTCAACAAGTCGAGCGGACGATGACTGATGTATTGCGTAAGTATCCCGAACTATTGCTGCAGATTGTCGTTCGAAAGCTCGGCGTGAGCGGCAGCGGTGGCGGAAGCGGTGGTGGGATCGGAGCAGGGGTTGGACCAGGCACCGGCAACGGCGGTGGAGGACAGGGATCGGGCACCGGAAACGGTAGTGGATCCGGTGGAGGTGGCAACGGAGGCGGTTCGGGAGGCGGATCTGGTAGCGGTTCAGGTATCGGGAATTGCGGTGGCGTTGGTGGCGGTTCCGGCTCAGGTAGTGAGGTTGAGTGGCGCGGGGATATCGCTGGTGCCGTACGTGATGGCTTGCGCGCGCTTGGTGTTTCACACGCCGGCACTTCGGAATGTGGTTCCGGGGCGGGATCTGGAAGCGGCTCCGGAAAGGGATCGGGAGCTGGTTCGGGAACTGGCGTCAAGTTTTCACCTGACGACTATAAAAAACTCAAGGACGCATTTAAGCAAATCGACAATGAGGAACTGCTTGGACTTCTTATTTCGGCATTGAAAGTCTCGCTCGGAGAGTCCAGAAATGTAGATCGAGTGGAAGTCGGCAAGACCTTGGTTGGCTTCAGGGAACTACTGGCCGAGCGAGAAGCAATCGAGTTATTGCCGCGACTCAAGGCAGAGATTGAGAGCCTTGATTTGCTCGACAACGACTACTTGCGCGAGATACTTTCGGCTGACGCGACACCAAAAAAAGTGGCACACATTGAGATAGAGAACTTCAAGTCGGATTTCTTCATGGGTGCAGTGAATCCGCGCAATGTCGATGATGTTCTCGGTTGGTTGGAGACAATTAGCGATAAGCAATACACCGAAGATTTTATTAAGAAATTCTACGACGGCATGGCGCGGCAGGGCTACGAACTCACTGAAACACAGCACGAGGCTCTATTGCGATTTGCCTCCCTTTGCGCCGAAGATGCCGATGCGCCGGTTTCACGCCAACAAATTCACGAAATTCGCGACCGACTCTCAGATCCAGCGGTAGACTTGAAGGAATTTACGCTTCTGGCAGAAATGCTGGAGAAGTATTATATCAAGTACATCGAATTGGATCTATACAACGAAGCCACTTCGCTATTAGATCTGGTTATCCAAAAGCAGGACTCGGAAGTCATATACAACGAAGGAGTCATGGAGTACGCCGCCAAGGTCTACCAGCGTATGTCATCGGCGCAGCTTGCCGAGCAACTGGTGGCTAAATTGGGCAGAAGTCTTGAATTGGTCGGTAAGCCGATGATACCGTTACTGGAGAAGTTCAATAATCTTGAGCCGATACTGGTCTTTGCAAGTTATCTCAATCACAATGACCGCGGCGTTCGCATCACTCTCATACGAATTCTTTCGAGTTTCGGGGAAAAGACTCTAAACGCGTTCAAGCTGGTGCTGTCCGATCGGACGCTCACAGCCCGACCATTGGGAAAGTCGGAGTTGCCGACTGAAACCTGGTTCAAGCTACGCAATCTGATCTTTGTACTGGGCAATATCCTGCATCCGGACTCGGTAGATATCGTTCGAAAATTCGCACAGGATCCAGACGATCGGGTGGTGATGGAGGCATTGTTGGCACTTGAAAAGCTCGGCGGGCCCGAGTCTGCCAAGGCGGTTGCCAAGCTTATGCAGCATCCGACCCATGAAATCCACGTTAAAGCGCTCCATGCCCTCGGACAGATCGGCACAGCCGAAGAATACCCTTATGTGGAAGACTATTTCCTGCATAATGTAACCGATCGCCAGGCTATATTGCCGGTGCTGATCCGACTGGACAAACAGCGCAGTTTGAGTTTTCTTGCCCAGGTTCTGCTCGGAGAGTCGGAAATATACAATAAACTGTTCGCAAAAGCGGATGATGAGTTGAACGAGACGATAGTGAAAACGTTTATACTGTTGAGATCGGTAATCTTTGACGATGTTTTGCGCAAATACGTGCGCAATTCTACGCGTTCACTCTTCGGGCAGTTCCGAAAGTCCGAGTCAGTAAAAATGGCTGAACGGTACCTGAAGACCGTCTCTACAGATGAATGATGAAGTTGCGAATACACTGGCTATTGGCGGCGTTGCTGCTTCTACCGAGCATGGCGTCAGCCCAATTCTATTTTGGGAAGAACAAGGTTCAATACCAGCCGTTCAACTGGAAGGTCCTTGCGACTCCCCATTTCCGGATCTACTTCTATGATCAGGAAAGCGACCTTGCCGAGATAGCGGCCGCGGCTGCCGAAGAATCCTACGACGTCCTCGCTGACAAGTTTAATCATCACATATTTCGCAAGATACCGCTGATCATCTACAGCGCACCGACATTTTTCACACAGACCAACGTCACACCAACTTTGCTGCCGGAGAGCGTTGCCGGATTCACCGAGTTTTTCAAAGGGCGCATGGTTGTACCGTTTAACGGCTCGATTTCGGACTTTCAGCGGGTCATCAGGCACGAATTGGTGCATGTGTTTACGTATGACAAAATTCCGGCGGTGATGTCACAGCATCGCAAGTTGAGCCTCTATGGGCCGCCCCTGTGGTTTACCGAGGGCCTGGCAGAATTCTGGTCGCGCGAATGGGATTCCGAGGCTGACATGGTTATGGCGGATATGGCGCTCGAGGGTAATCTCCTTCCGATCCACGAACTGGAGTACCTGTCGGGCACGTTTTTCATGTACAAGTACGGCGAATCATTCTGTCATTTTGTAGCGGAAACATACGGTGAGGACAAGCTTCAGGTAATGTTTGACAACTGGTGGAAGGCAAAAACGTTTCGGCAATTGTTCAAACTGACCGTTGGCAAGTCGCTAGAAGAGGTCGGGGCAGAATGGGTGTATCACCTCAAGAAAAGGTACTTCCCGACATTGGAGGACAGCGATCTGCCGGCTCGAGTTGCGACACCGCTGGCGGAGAAGCTGTTTGCGGTAAAACCGCTGCCGTTGAGCATCACTTATCGAGGCGCTTCAGACTGGATCGCATACAAAGCGAATAAGCTGGGA
>CAUJJY010000036.1 GCA_963205155.1 Candidatus Zixiibacteriota bacterium
CAAGTCACCATCAAATCCGACCTTGATCTTGAGATTACGAAATGCCGCGGCCGTCTCATGTTGTCGCTTGATGTCATCCTCACTCGCTTGCGTACTTGTAAACGCGCTCGAAACCGCTCTGGGAGGCTTCAAGCGCAGATAAGTATACAACGGCAGTTCAACTTCCTTTGCGAGATGGTCGAGCAGCGCCATCTCGATCGCGCACCGTGCGACATTGAGCGATGGAGGGAGGGATTCAGTAAACTCCTTGACCGCGACAACATTCCAGTCATCGTGGAATTTCTGCAGGCGCAGATTTGTTAACGTGAAGCACTCCTCCGACGATGCGCCATAGTGGATCGAAGACGACCCCTCCCCTATGCCGCGCTTGTACCGCGCAATCAACGTTCTTTTTCGCTCGGCGCTCGCTTGCGAAAGATTAAACGCCCGCTTCAACCGCAGCTCGATCAGCTTGAGCTTTATCAAAGATTCAGCCAACCGTAACCTCCTGCAGAAGCGTCAACGACCGCGACTCTGTATCGAGGCGCGCTCGTGCACCAATGGGGATAGTGATTGACTTATCGCAATGTCCATACCGCACACCGGTGATAACCGGTATCTCGCGCCGGAAAATCGACTTGATCCGTTCGCGAAACAGCGCATCGTGTTTCTTGCTCGAAGTCAATGGCGAAGTCTCGCGCCAGTCTGTGTCGCCGATCACAACGCCGAGCACGCCGTACAATTGGCCCGCCAGTTTGAGATGATTTAGAAAACTGTCGAGATGATCGACGGTCTCGTTGATGTCCTCAAAGAACAGTATGGCATTCTCAAATCGAGGCATGAATCCGGTTGCGAAGAGCTGCACCAGGGAGAACAAGTTCCCTCCCAGAAGTATTCCTTCCGCCGTCCCCGGATTTATAATCTCTAATTCGTCCCTATTTCCCTTGGGAATCAATTCGCGCCCGGTTGTGTCCGCACATATCAACGGCAGAAGCGAGTCCCGACCCGCGGCATCCATCGTCGCCAGCATTGGGCCGGAGAAACTCACTAATCCGGTCTTGACATACATTGCGGTCTGCAGAATTGTCAAGTCCGAAAAACCGATCAAGACTTTCGGATGCTGTTTGACCATCTCGAAATCGATCAAATTCAGTAAACGCAGACATCCGTAGCCCCCGCGACCCGCTATCAAGCCGTGGATCTTTGCATCGCGGAATGTCTCGTTGATCTCTTGCGCCCGCGCTTCATCGCTGCCGGCAAATCCATTAAAGTCCTTATCAACTAAGCGTGAACCTTCCAGTTGAAACTGCCTCTCCAATAGCGACACACCATGATTGTAGTATCGCGTCATCCCCTTTCCGCCCTTCAGCGAACTGGCCGGGAAGATAATCTTAAGATTACTCTCCCGAGTGAGGCGTTTGGCCAGCAGCATCAGATCGCCCTTCTGACAGTAGTAATCTTGCCATCAAGATCCGCTCGATACTGCGGATGCTCCGCGTTTAACGACTCAATCGCCACCATTCCGCGCAACCGCGACGAATGCAGAATCATCCTCTGTCCAAGGTGTATGGCCACATGGCCCGGAAAGAAAATCAAATCACCGGACAAAGATTCAGCAAGCGTGACTTCCCTGCCGGTCTGCGCCTGATCCTTGCTGTCGCGCGGGAGATTTACTCCAGCCCGCCGATAGATCGCTTGCGTGAATCCGGAGCAATCAAAGCCAAATGTCGATGCTCCTCCCCAGAGATACGGCACCGACACGAGTGCGTAAGCTTCTTCGAGTGCGATGCGCAATGGAACGGTCTCTTCAATATTCACACGCCCGAACATCAGCGTCATCTCCGCCCCATCCAAATCATAGAACAAATCTCCCCCGCCTGACACGATCCGCGCTCCATATGGAAGCGTTAGTCTGCCGCCCTTGTGCTCACGATCAAATATGGCAAATAGCGAAGTGACGATGCAGAGATTGTTCATTGCCTGAGGCGCTGGTGCGAGGTATGACCGCCCGATCCAGCCGCGATAGCCGTCACCAGTCTCGCACAACACAAAATCGCCGCGTTCGTCAAGAATACTCACTAAATGCCCGTATAACGCCTGTGAGACGCGCTCTGAGCGATGATCGGCAGAGGTGCGCATGTCTGCCACCGGAATGCCAACTAGCAAATTACTCATGAAGTGAATCTCATAGATTTAACAACGCGATTCAACAAAAAGTGGCATCGAAGAATTAGTAACAAAAAGCCGGCGGAGCATCGCTCCGCCGGCTCGAATAAACGACACTGAATCGTTTAGAACGCGAACTTCACCGTGAAGTACTGATTATCGTCGAAGCCGGTGACATCCACCTGCTGCCACGAATAATCAAAGCTCACATGGGAACCGCCCCAGTTGAACTTCACGCCCGCGCCGAATGATGCGCCATACGAAAATTCATCCTGGCTTGAGCCGACAAAGCCGCCGCGCAGGAAAAACAGGTCATTAAAGGCATACTCAGCGCCGCCCTTGAATTCGTCCTGCGAGAAGTTGTTGCTTTGGAATGTTCCGGAAAACTCGAGATTGTTCTTCTCGTTGTTTTGGAGGGCATTCCACGCAACGCCGAACTGAATCGAGGACGGAAGGTCGAAGCCTTCGCTTTCCGTGCGTACCGTCTTGTTGGCGGAGTTTGGATCGTTTGTAGTCGGAATGACCTTAATGTCAAATCCGGATCCGGTGAACTTCATTTGTGGTCCAACGTGCTTCACCACGACGCCAAACTTGAGACCGCGCCAATTCGGGACGTATGTGAATCCAAAATCGAACGCCACGCCACGAGCTGACACTTGTTCGACACGCTCATTCACGAAATAAGTGGTCGCGCCAAACGATACGCGGTCAGTGAACTGACGAGCGTACGTCAACCCGAGTACGGAAAATGTCGGATTGAAGGTCTCACCGCTTGAACCCTGCTGGTCGTCCCAGGTCGTCCGCAGAATGTCGCCAATAGACAACACCTTGATTGACGCACCGACCGTACCAAAACCCTCGAGTTGAGTGGTGATTCCCACATATTCAAGATTCATATCAGCAAAGTACTCGAGATGCGAAAACATCGCTTCGGTACCTGTCTGATTGGCTGCTCCAGCCGGATTCCAGAACAAGGCTTCGGCGCCATAGGCATTGGCGACCATCGCACCGCCGAGCGCCGATCCACGAGAACCGACCGGAATACGCAATTCTTGCGCACCCGCGGTTCCGATTTTGATCTCATTGCCGGCGAGGAGCATCGCGCTCATGAGAACCACCAGCGCCGACGAAATCAATAATAGCTTTTTCATCGTATTCACTCCTCTCCTTAGAATGTATCCAATTGTTCGACTTCAGGGAAGATCGCCATTTTGCCGAACGTAGTTCCCAAGCCATCGGCTTCGATGACCCAAACGTAAATTCCCGATGCGACCCAGAGGCCGGCAGCGGTCTTCAGATCCCAGGCAAACTCCGGATCAGTGGTATTGCCCGGACGCTCCAACGTGCGGAGCAGGTCTCCCGCAAGATTATAAATCTTGATCTTCATCGCCTTATTCGGAGGCAAATTGATGAATTTGACAATGCGATCAAACTGATCTGTCTCTTCCGGATAGAAAGCGTAGTACGGATTCGGAACCGTCTTCACATTGCTGAGGTCGTTGCCAATGACAAGATCCTCACCAGTGGCCTCTTCCGGCTTAGTCGTGGAGAATGTGTACTTCACACCCGGATTGTTCGGATTGTTCTTCCTAATGATCATGATCTGACCATCTTCAAGTTCATCCGCCGGTACATGCCCGGGCCGGATACGCGGCCACAGCGCGTACATACAATCCATATCGCCGGCATCACCAAGCAAATTCTGCGTAGTGTACGTCGGATTTGGATCGCCAGTGTAGGTACTTGCCATAACAAACAGGTACTCACGCTCAGTGGTGCCCGCTTCCGTACACGGCAACCAAGTCTGATCCTGACACGGGCTGCCCTGTTGTTCAACAATGCACGCATTCAACTGGCGTTCCGGTGACGATGAAACGTCCCAGACAGTAAACGGTACATCAAAGAAGCCGGTGTAACCATAGCTTGGATCTGCACCGCGAGTGTAAAGATGCGCCTTCTGTGTGGTCTCAAAACTCCAGCGAATTTCGACGTTCTTGTAGTCAAGCGGACCAAGATTGGAACCAAAGAAATCGGCGCCATTCCCAAGACCGCCAAAAAACAACGGCAAACCGATATCAACACCGCTTATCCAGCGAGTGCCAACCCATTCGTATTCTTTCGCACCCGGAGCCGGGCCGACAACACGAACCTGGATACCTTCGGCAACCGGATAACCGTAGTCGTCCGCCTGCGTCACAACGCTGTCCAGGATAGTCTCGCCCGTCTCAAGATTCTTAAGATTCCAAGTCAAGTCGTCATTGAAATTGACTTCGTAGTCATCGCCGGTGACTTGGTCTGGATAGATGTACTCGACATAAGTCACGCCATCGCTGCTTCCGGCAGGAACCTGTGTCGCCAATTGCGACACGGAGCCTGCGAAGGTAAACGGCTTGACCGAATACGACACAATTGGGCTTTCCAGGGATTCAGTGATGTAACCAAGGAAGTTGCCGCCCGGATCGTTAAATACGGAGATGTTGAGATAATCATATGAGTACGCAGTCACCGCAAAATAATAAGGCTGGTTATTCTTAAGCGGTACACCCGTGAGTTGACTGGTCGTAATGGTCTGATTATAGACCAATCCAGAATTCGAGCCTTTCTGAAGAATGACTCGCTGGGTACCACCGGCAGCCGCGTCGACTACGTCACCATAGATCAAAGAGACTGGTTCGTCTTGATCGTCGTGATCCAAATCATACGTAGCAAATTTCGTCCAAGGTCCATTCGCAGACTCACCCTGATACAGGTTGTATCCCTCAAAATGGAATTCCTGTCCCAGTTTCTCATTCGCTTCAATATTTCCGACCGGCTCGGTGCCCCATATGATATCGATCGCACCGTCAAGACCGCGCAGGAACACTGTCGGCGAAGGCGGAGGCGACGGAATATCGAAATTGAGATCGAACACGGCTTGAGCAGCGACGTCCGCTGCCTTCAATGCGGAAACTGAAGATAACGGATTGGTACCTTGAGCCACAATAACGGCAGCCACAACCTCCTGCGTATCGCCCGGAGCCATGGTAAACGGACCGGCCGACATCATATAGCGACGGTCGGCAGCGGCAGCATCAACCCAACCCGTGCCGGTGACCGGGTCACCTGATACAGCATAGGTGGTAACCAATCCCGTAACTGGGTTGACATTGTCGACCATCTCGCCCGAGATCGGATCCTTGGTAAGACCCTTCATGTAGCCGTAAGTTTCCACACGGCTCGCCGGGTCAGTACCATTAATGTACTTGTTGAACGAGGCCATCGGCAGGTTCTTGAAACCGTGCCGCCACTCACCGTTCACAAGGGCGGAATCGGTTTCTTCACCGGGGACAATCGGTCCCTGGAAGAAGTCGAAACCGACAGCCGGCGGAGCCGAACCATATATACCGTCCGGACCCTGATTGTAACAGAATCCCAGCGACAAAACAGTGTCGCAACCGACGAGATCGCTTGCAGCGTCGCCGAGATCCGGGTCAGCCCAGAGCGAAACGAAGGTTGAGTCAAAGGTGTTGGTTCCTTTGTTGATGATGACATACTTGAAGAACACGGTGTTTCCAAGTGCGCCGCCACGCGCGAACCCGAATGCGGACATTTGAACTTCAATGCCAAGCGGGGTCGTGCTCGCCGCATCGTTGACGTGGTTGGCCGGGTCAGCGTCGTTAAACACGGACCATGCCATTTGGTCGCCAAAAATACGCGGATTACCTAGCGTATCCACCGGAGCACCCTGGGTTACCGGCCAAGCCAGGTAATCCGGATTCGAAGTCGGTGTGTCTGCTTTGTTCAGTTTGTACACACGAAATGCGGCGTTGTCAGGAACATAGGTGCCATTCACCATCGGACCGGGCGAGAACTCCGAAGAGAACTCGGCGATCGCGAGGCGAATGTCATTATTGACTTTGGCGCCGACCCAAAGACCGGCGGAATATATAACGGTCTTCTTCGTTCCACGCGGGAAGTAAAGACCGTCAGTTTTGCCCAACACGTTGGCATTGTCGTAGGCAAAGTTACCATCGTTGTAGACGAACATTTCCAGGTTGTTAACGTCTATACGGGTATCAGTGTCCTCGATAAGTGCCGTCTGCGAGCCATGCCACTTCCCTGTCACGTTACTGACGCCCCACGCTACCGTGGTCATCATCAGGAACATCAGCAGGGAATAGTATAATCTCGTTTTCTTCATCAGCTTCCTCCTGAAGCGTTCAGGTTCATTCACCTTAGAACATTAACCGCAGGCCGAGACGGACCTGACGCGGGGTATCATAACTCGACGGATTAGCTTGCTTGAAGTTGTACTTCGCCACACCATCGGCTCCGTATCTATCAACAAAAGCTTCTCCATCAGCAGTCGCGAGCCAACCGGTATTGTCGGCACGACCAGTACCCTCGTAAACATCCAATGCGTTCTCTGTATCAAAGATGTTGATAACCCAAAGGTAAACGTCCCAATTAAGTCGCGCGATCTGGAAGTTCTTGTTGGCCTTCATGTCGACTCTGTAAGTCCACGGACCAGTACGCGAGTTGATCTTGCCGATCGGAGTCGGCGTGACCGAAGCCAATGAAATCTCGTTGTACACGTTCATTGGCGTGTATGGAGTACCTGAACCGGCACGGAACACAAAATTGATACCTGCGTTCTCGAACGGGTGCATGCTTCCCAGTTTCGGACCCATGCCATTTGCGGCACGAACATCGATGATGGCCGTGATCTTGTGGCGCTGGTCGTAATCAAGCGGAGAAACACGAATCGGACGTTCGGTGTTGGTCCAGGCTATGTTACCCTGCGATGTCGCATACGAACCGGTTCCGGCCGCATAGGACAGCGAGTAATTCAATTCGGCTGCAACCGTACGAGTACGGCGCATCTTCAGCGAGAAATCAAGACCCTTGATCGTTCCGAAGTCGTGGTTACGATAGGTCGCAAACGCGTTCGGCGAAGAGGGCTGATTGATAACTTCCGTCAAACCGTTCACGTCTTTGTAATAGGCGGTGACGTTGAAGCTGGTGAAATCACCAAGCTGGTGCGCCAAACCGACTTCATAAGCCGTCGTCTCTTCCGGTTCAAGGTTTGGATTGCCGATTGGCGAGTAGTAAGGAGCATCCTTAACCATGCGCTGCAAGAACTGCGTACCCACATACAGATACTGGAGTTCCGGGCGCTGGAAGAACTTTCCATAGTTTACATGGAACACCGTACGATCAGAAACCGGGAATCCGACACCCAAACGCGGTGAAATCTTCTGTTCGGCCTTGGCCGGTTCGAAGTCGCCGTCGTCAAGAAGTGTGGCATTCAGGATTTCCTGGTCGGTGTAATCTTCCGGATTAGCAAGAACGTTGTTCGGATCGAGCGGACGCTCTTCGTTCTTGAGACGATCCGTATTGGCATTTAGATAGTCGTAACGAAGACCGGCGTTAACGACCAGCCCTTCGAATTCGAACTTGTCCTGAAGGTAAAGCGCGAACATGTACGGCTTCTTGGCGCCATCCGGTCCGTCATCGACATTGTTTTCACCGGTCTTGTCGTAGCCGAAGAAGTTGGCATCGTTCCAGGCGGCACGATCAAATTCTTCCGGGTCAGTGATAGTCGTGTCGATGCGGGTCGGGTCCAGATGATTGTAATAGCGAAGGGCGTGGCGCTCAAACTCGGCGCCGAATTGCACTTCGTTGTATTCATTCACCTGACTCGTCATGTCAAAGTTCACGCCGATGTAGGATGAACTGCGTCTAAGAATGTCCTCCCAAACGTGGCCCTCGTCAACGTCGGTTGTGCTAAGATCGTCGCCGATCCAGAACAAGTTGGTGTTGTCAAAGGTTGGATTTCCATTCGGACGGCCATAAGCATAAACATCATCCCAATGCGTTTCGTCGCCGCGAAGTCTCTTCGTGAGATAGTACGTTCCACCGAGTTCAAAGAATGTCTTCGGCGAAAGGTTACTCGTCCACTTGGCGTAGTACGAATAGTTCTCATCCAAATAACGCGGAGCGTGTGTTCCGTTGAAGTAATAGTTCATGCGGAATTCACGCCACTCTTCGTAGCTGCCCAGAGTTCCCAGGCGAAGAACGTTTTTCTGGTTGAAGTCATAGCGCAGCTTGCCCTGCCAGCTCCAACCGGAAAGGTCATTGTGCGGGAGTCTGCCGTCGGCAGTAGCGCGCGGGGTGCGATCACCAAAGCGACGACGCTCCATCGAAGCAAAGAAACTCATGTTCTCGTTGTTCGGAACAATCGGACCATCAAGATTGAAAGCCAAAACGTTGTAGTTGAAGCGGCTGTCCGCACCCATGAATTCGTCGGTCGACGCCTCAAGTGCGCCGGAGTACTCCTTGGCGCCTTCTTTCGTCGTAACGTTGATCGCGCCGGAAGAAATCCAGCCATATTCAGCGCTAAAACCGCCGGTCGAAATCGAGATTTCCTCGATCGCGTTGTTGTTGATGGCGGTCGTCGACATGTTCGTCAACGGGTCCTGCTGTGAGAAACCATCGACAAAGTACGCGACATCGCCCTGACGGCCGCCGCGGATGTTAAGCGAGGGCTGGTTGCTTTGTTCGCGACCGCCTCGGGTTCCCACCGCAGAAGCTTCGACGTTTTCCGAATAAGCAACTACGCCGGCGCTAAGACCGACAACGTCGGTATAACCACGCGTGGGCAGTTGCTGGATTTCTTCACCCGAGACGATTTTCAGCGACTTGGTCTGATCGAGAATGATCAGCGGGCGTTCCGCTATCACGACCTGCAACTCGCCGGTAAGCGTCTTGGATGACATTTGGAAGTCCGCGATACTGGTCAAGTCAACAGAGACCCCAAGCCCCTGTAGTTCGACCGGTGCGTATCCAATGAGTTCTGCCTTCAGTGTAAAAGTACCGACTGGAACATTAAGTATGAAATACTTGCCTTCCATATCGGTTAATGCGCCCATCGAGGTGCCCGCGATACTGACTGCGACACCTGGAAGTGCGGAGCCCGTTTCTTTGTCTGTTACCTTGCCAGAGATTTTGCCGACGGTTGCCGCCTGGGCAAAAGCACATAGCGCCAAGACAAGAATCAGGATCAGAGCAACTTTTGGTTTAAGATTCAAAACCAAACCTCCTGTTAATGAATTGAAATCGTACGCAAAAGTGCGAATTTGTTAGCATTCTGTTTCAGTTTCCTACCTCCTGTAAGAGTTGTGGGTTACATACTTCAAAAGAAAATTACCTCCAATACCCATAGACGTACTAAGCACAACTTCGTGTATCCCCTTATCCAGGCAATGTGGTTGGAGTCAATAAAACCGCGGTGATTCACCTTCCCTGTCGGTCGATTCCGGTACCGCGCTCTTTGTGGATTGACCCCGACGATCCTTGCCGGAGTTGGAATAGAGCCCTGCTTGAGTCTTATAAAGAAAATTCGTTTGTCCTTACATAATGTCAACATAAAACTTTTTGCTAACTGCAAGCCACATCAAGGCTTTAGTCAATTTGTCGACTCTTGGGGAGATTTGCTTTAGCAGGAATCGGACAGAACTGTCACTTTTTTGAACACGAATGTTCAAGTCTACGCAATTGCCCCTTTTATGAATCCAGTTGCTAAAGTGAATTAAAGCGTGATCTGCACCTCAAACACCTGTTCAAGCGCATTCGTTAACTGAAAGAATGCCTTAGCCTTATCCGTCGCCTTGCCCGTGAGTTGCTCCAAACTCGTCACCGAATCAGGAGCAAATCCGCACGGATTAATCAGTTGGAAGTAATTGAGGTCGGTATCGAGGTTCAAGGCTAACCCATGGTAACTCACCCACCGTTTCACTGCGATACCGATGGCGCAGATCTTCTTGTCCCCTACCCACACTCCGGTCTTACCGACCGATCGCTCGCCAACAATATTGTAGTTCTTGAGGAAGATGATGACAACCTCCTCAAGGTCGCGCAGAAACTTGTGCAGGTCTCTTCCCCGTTGTTCGAGATCGACAATCGGATAAATCACCTGCTGGCCCGGACCGTGAAACGTCACGTCGCCACCGCGTTCGACCTCATACTTCTTCACGCCCTTTTGGGCAAGAATCTCATCCGAAACCAGGACGTTATTATTGCCCCCGCCACGTCCGATTGTAATTGTCGGTGGATGCGATGTGAATATGAAAGTATCCTGCGCTTCGCCGGCAATGCGCTTTTCAACCATCTGGAGTTGAAGCTGATGCGCCTTGTCGTAATCCGACAAACCGAGGTCAAAGATACGGGCTTTGGTGGTGGTGGTCATGGAAAGTAGGCGCTCTCACCCCTACGCCTCCCCTGTTGGGAGAGGCGTGGAGTTCGTAGCTTAATCCTAATTACATCAACAACAATTCCGGCTCTTCAATATAGCCGATTAATGTACGCAGGAACTGGACGGCGTAATGTCCGTCAATCAACCGATGATCAAACGACAGCCCCATATTCATCATGTCGCGAATGACAATCTGGTTGTCGCGCACGACCGGGCGCTTCTGAATGGCGTGGATTCCCAAAATCGCCACCTGCGGCTGGCTGATGATCGGCGTCGAATTCAATGCGCCATATCCACCGGCGTTGGTCAATGAAAATGTGCCGTCTTCGATGTCAGCCGGCATCAGACGCTCGCTCCGCGCCTTGTCGCCAAGTTCCTTCAGGTCTTTCATAATCTGAACGATACCCTTTTGATCTGCTGCCTTAATGACCGGCACGATCAGACCCGACTCGCGTGCAACCGCAATTCCGATGTTGTAGTAGTGCTTCACAATGACCTTGTCGTTGGTCATCGATGCATTCATCAATGGAAATTCTTTCAGCGCCTTAACCGCAGCAACCACGATAAACGGCATAAACGTGACGCGGACGCCCTTCTCTTTCTCGATACGGTCGGCGTGCTTCGCACGGAATTCAACGATCCGCGTGAAATCGCACTCATCAAAAGTCGTCACGTGCGGCGAGGTCTGCTTCGACTTCACCATGTGGTCGGCAATTAATTTCCGCACGCGAGTCAGCGGAAATTCTTCGATTCGCTTTGAAGTATCGTAAACCTGTTGTGGTGCCGCCGCTGGGATATGTCCCGTTGTCGATGCCGCCGCCGGAGCGGTTGCGCCTCCAGACTTTGAGGCGAGGAAATCTTCGACGTCTTTCTGTGTGACTCTCCCACCCCCGCCGGTTCCTCGGAGAAGACTCACATCGATCCCGTGCTCTTTAATCAGCCGACGAACAACTGGTGACAACTTAATCGGACCGGTCGCCGCAGACGGAGCACTCACGGGCGCCGGTGCCACAGGTGCGGCTTTCGCCGCCACTGGAGTCGAAGACGCTTTGGCCGGAGCCGGTGCCGCTGTCGGTGCAGGAGTGCTGCCTGCCTTTTCGCCGGGCGCGCCAATGACTGCTATTTCCCTGCCTACCGGAACGACATCGCCAACCTTGGCTTTGATTTCAAGTAATACGCCATCGGCTTCAGCCGGTACGGAAACGTTCACCTTGTCCGTGAGAAGTTCAACCAGCGGCTGATCTTTCTTGATCGTATCGCCAACCTTGACGAACCATTGATTGATCGTTCCTTCGACAACTGATTCGCCCATCACCGGGACCTTCATAACATAGGCCATTATCCAAACTCCTTAAAAGCGGAAACTATTCTCAAAACAAAAATCGAGGCGCAACCCCGTTGAATTCGCCTGCAACCCCAAATTAAAATTCGATAATAACATCATTAACCAGTGATGGCAAGCATTCTTTCCAACGCAATGCGCGCGTGTACCTTAACATCATCGGGCACCGACATTGGCTTGATCGTCTCTAAATTGTCCAGCGTGTAAGCGAGGTCATTTAAAGTTGTCCGGTACATATTCACGCACATTGCACAAGTGTTCCCCGCCAATTCAAGAATCGTCTTGTCCGGATGCATATGCGCGAGCCGGTCAATCAGATTCAGCTCCGTACCGATCGCAATCACGCTGCCGGCCGGCTGTTCGGCAACATACTTGACTATGTGGCTGGTTGACCCGACCGAATCGGCAATGGCAACCAGTTCTTCTGTGCACTCCGGATGCACAACGATCTTTACCCCGGGATGCTCCTGACGCATCTGCTGGATATGATGCGGTTGAAACACCGTGTGAACATGACAATATCCCTTCCACAGGATGACTTTCGCGCGCTTCAGCGCTTCAACATCGCGTTTTGCAGGATTCAAATTGAAGTCCCAAACAAAGAGCTCATCCTTCGGAATCTCGTAAGCATTGGCAGTGTTGCGTCCCAAATGCTCGTCAGGAAAGAAGAAGATTCTCTCGCCTCGCTCAAGAGCCCAGTCAAACGTCTTGCGGGCATTCGACGACGTACAAATCACTCCGTTATTCCTGCCGCAAAACGCCTTAAGATCGGCGGCCGAATTCATATAGGAAATTGGAATGATCTTTGACCCCGGCAGGTGATGTCCCAGTTCGTCCCATGCAGCAAACACACTGTCAATAGCCGCCATATCTGCCATCGGGCAACCCGCAAGTGGGTTCGGCAAAAACACTTTTTGATCGGGTCGTGCCAGTATCACCGCACTTTCCGCCATGAAATGAACTCCGCAAAACGCGATGTATTCCGCATCCAGCTGTGCGCCAATTTTGCAGAGTGCATAGGAATCGCCCTGGTAGTCGCCAAACTCAACCACGGCTCGCCGCTGGTAATGATGTGTCATCACTACAAGATTCTTGCCGTGTTCTTGTTTCTTGGCCCGAATGCGATCCCGCAATTCATCATCGCTCATGGCGCGGTAGCTGTCGGGCGTTCTGGTGTAGGCGGAAGGCATCATTTGTTTATTATCTCACGACGTAGTTCTAGCCGGCACAATCATCATCACAACACGTACGGTCAGGGGTAGAATCATCTTTGAAAAATCGCAGTGGCTACATTTCATCGTCGCCGTTTGGCTTCTCGATGCCGTATTCCTTCATCTTTTGGCGCAGCGTATTGCGGTGAATCCCGAGGATATCCGCACACTTCTGCAGACTAAACTCATTGGCCTTCAGCACGTTTTCAATGTGCTCCTTTTCGAGATCGCGCAATGGCATGTTCAGAGGCGTCTGTGTCACGCCCGCCGCCGCATTGTCTCCGCGCAGCTGTGCAAAATCGACCGCGTCGAGCGTATCGGTGCGGCTCAATACGGTCGCTCGCTCGATGACATTGGCGAGCTCCCGAACGTTGCCCGGCCATTCGTAGGCGATCAACAAATCCTTGGCAGCCGGAGTAATACCGCGTCGGGAGCGGTTCGTTTTGGCTGCCGATAGTTTCAGGAAGTGATCCACCAGCGGCATGATATCTTCGCGACGTTCCCGTAGCGGCGGTATATGCAGATGGACGACGTTGACGCGGAAATAGAGATCCTCGCGGAATCGTCCCGCCTTGACCTCGTCAAGTAGATTGCGATTCGTCGCGGCAATGAGCCGCACATCCGCGACGATTTCTTCCTCCCCGCCCAATCGCTCAAACCGGCGTTCCTCCAGCAAACGAAGAAGCTTCACCTGGATTGACAGCGGCAGTTCGCCGATTTCGTCCAGAAGAATTGTCCCGCCCTTGGCCAATTCAAAACGTCCCAGCCGGCGTTTTTCAGCTCCCGTGAATGCCCCGCGCTCGTGACCCAGCAATTCCGATTCGATTAACGTTTCCGGTATCGCTGCACAGCTTACGGCGACAAAACGATTGGCATTTCGCGGCGAGAGTTGGTGTATACTGCGCGCCAGCAATTCCTTGCCTGTCCCGGATTCTCCGGTAATCAACACCGTCGCATCGGTCGGCGCCACCCTGGCGACTTCCGAAAGCAACGACTTTATCCGATTCGATATTCCAACAATCTCGTCAACTTCAAGCTGTTCGAGTCTTTCGCGAAGTTGACGATTTTCCGACAACAAGAAGTGCCTTTCTCCCGCCTTGGTAATCAACTCCTGCAATTCTCCAAGATTGACCGGCTTGCTGATATAGTGATAAATACCCGCGCGCATCGCCTCGACAGCCGACTCAACATTGCCGAACGCCGTAATCAAAATCACCTGCATTTCCGGGTCGCGAGCATGCACTTTCTGGAACAACTCAAATCCGGAAAGCCCGGACATTTTCATGTCAAACAGGCCGATTTCAAATGAGTGGGACTTTAGAACTTCCTGTGCCGCTTCTGCCGACTCAGAGGTTGTAACGAGGTGCCCGATTTTCCGCAAAAATCCAGCCAACATTTCCCGTTGGTTGCTCTCGTCGTCAACTATGAGGATACGCAATTGAATCATTGGTTTTGATGGTATCGCCTTAAGCCCTTAAACGCAATAGATTTTGACCTAGATCGATCCCGCTGCCGACATTTTCCACAGTGCTCTTGGTACCGATCCCGCCCCCGCTTAGCGCTCGGAAAAGGTCCAAACTCTCGGTTTTATCCTGAAGTTGACCTTCGTCGCAAAAAATGAATTGACAGTAAGGAGGTATGGGTTTACATTAAGTAAGTAACTCTAAATCGAATGATTTATCTACCGCGCGAGTGACCTTGGGTGAGTGATCGACATCGCGCTTCATAATTACAAGGCTTGAACAGCACTACTAACCCGGCCGACTAAAAGCCTTATCTTCCATTTCGATCACAGTCCATCCTCTTCGTTGCGATAAGAATCGACATAATTGGATACTGCTGACCTATGTCTGCTTAAGTAGCAGCGTGCCGGGCATTCTGTGCGGTTTGGCCGGTGCATTGTTTGAGGGAGGTGATTGTACACCAGAGAGCATTCTCAAGCTTTTTTGAATTTTACTACTCTAATTGCAATGTTTACTGTCCTCACTCTGGAAGGAGCAACGGAATATGAAAAAACTCACATTGTTGGTCGTGAGTTTAGCATACGTGATCTTCCTCACTTCGGTTTCAGCTTTTGCGGCAAAAGCATCAGTAGCAATCGAGGCGGGAATTGATCCAAGGGATATCGTGTCGGAGAGTTCGAAAAACGCACTGACCGATATTCAGCTGGAACAGCTCAATCGCGATCTACCCAAATCCTCGGGCACGGCGCAGAGCGCTCTCGGATTTATGGCTTCACCTGGAATCAATATCGGCAACACCGGCTATGACATTCAGCACAACAGCCGTATGGGACGCCAGATTGTACAGGGACCAAATGGTCGCGTACACATGATCTGGACCCACAAACTTGCCGGTGTGGCAGCTACCGAACGCGACATTCGCTACGGTTCCTATGTCCCGAACGTCGGCCTCTTTGATCTTCCGGGCGGATTGGTAATCTCCGACGGTCGCGAAGGTCACATGTGCTCAATCGACCACTACAACAACGCCGCTCTTGCGGCCTGGCGCTTCGGCGCATCATTTGCCGCCTATCGCACCACGACCGCCCTCGATTTTGCTTCGGGCGCGGCCAGCTTTACCATTGTCGATCCGCCGTCAGCGGCTCAAACCTGCGAAGGCATCTTCAGTGGCGCCGTTTCAGAACCCTACATTTGGCCGATCATTTGCGCTGACACCGACGGAGGCGCCAATCCGATCATCCACGTCGTGGGTATGGAAGGCAATTCAGGTTCGGACTACTCGGCGATGGCGTATTATCGCGGTACCGGAGGCTTCACCAACTACGGTACTTGCGGAAGATTTATCGATTCAACCACAGCCATCAGCTACACAGTTGCACAGGACCCGAATTCCAATAAGGTCGCTATCGCCTACAGCAAGGCGCGTACTGCGGCAACCAGCCGTGAAAACAACGACTTGGTCTATCGTATGTCGAATGACGTCGGTGTCACTTGGGGACCGGTTGTCAATGTGACCAATTACGCATCTGCAACCAAGGAACGCGTTTCGCAGGAAACGTCATCCTTGTTCGACGCGGACGGATGTTACCACATCCTGTACGTGGCTGCCTTCTATGATTCTGCGGCCGCACAGCTTGCCGATCAGGAAGCCAAGCTCTACCACTGGGACGACTGCAACAACTGTAAGTCGCTGGTGTTGGATGCAAACAACTTCCACGCAAATTGCAACATGAAGGCTTTCGAGCATAACGTTGCTCGTATTAGCATCACCGAGTGTACGGTCGGCGCCACCAAGACGATCTACGCCGTCTACACCCGCTACGTCGGTGATACCAACCCGGCCACCCCGGCCCTTACTGACTGCTCGTTCGGACAAGTGCCGAATGGCGAAATCTACGCCTCCGCTTCTTCGACCGGCGGCGAAACCTGGGGTCCTCCGGTCAACTTGACAAACTCGCGCACCGACAATTGCGCTTCAGGCGCCTGCGACGATGACAACTTCCCGAGCTCCGCGATTTACTCAACCGATTCTTTGCGCATCGAGTATCTGAATGACAAGGATGCCGGCTCGGGCGTCGGCAACGACGGCACCGCTGAAACCTACAGCCCCGTCATGTTCCTTAGTCATCCTTGCTTTGCGATGGACACCTATCGCAGCATCACTTCAACTCCGGCTGGAATTCTCTATCCGTTCCATGCCGCCACCGGCCAAACCGCCAACACTTCCATAACGCTGACCAACGCCGGTAATACTACTGCCAACTGGACGCGGACCATTGCTTACAATGTCGGTTCGGGCTGGCTGACTGTGCCGGCTTCCGGTGCCGTCACCGCGGGTTGCACCAACTCGCAGGTACTGGCGATCAGCGCCGGTCCGCTTGGAACCGAAGGTCTGTATACTGCGACCATCACCTTCACCTACGAAGGACCGACTGTCTTCCAGGTGCCGGTGGAATTCTACGTATTCAACAGCTTCTTCCTTCCGGAAGATCAGGCTATCCGCACAGCTCTGGTGCGTATGAATGTCAACCAGGCTGGACGGAACTCTCACCAGGAAACTGGTAAGATGTTCTACTCGTTCGCTGACCAACAGGAGCCGTTCTACGATGGTTCATTGGTACTGGGTAATTCCGCGGCGAGCTTGAGCTGGCTGATTTTTGAAGGCGGCGGTAACCTGCCGACTGCCAGCAATCCGTTTGGCTACCTCTATGCCAAGACCGCTACGTCACACGACTCGACCTCGAACTCGGCTTATCGCTTTGCCAGCGGCAAAGGCGCTAACCGTGATTCGACTCTCGGATTTGATGTGACTTATTACGCGCCGAAACATCCGGATTCGTCCACCTTCATCGTCGCGGCATATTCCGTGTACAAGGGCACGAAGAACCCGGCCGGCAGCGTCACTGGCTTGACAGTCGCTTACGCGGCCGACATTGACGTTCCCGACGACAGCTCGGACAACGTAGGCGGATTCGATCTAGCGCGTCAGTCGATCTATCAGCGCGGCCGTTATGCACCGAATGACCTGCGCTTCGCCGGTATTCGTGGCGTCTTGAGATCAAATACGGCAGTAGTCGGCGGCTTCACTTGGGAAAACGATGTCACTGTCTACCCCTTGGGTGGTTACGAGAATGACACGCTTTGGAACAAGTTGCAGGCTGTAACCGGCTTCTCGGTTACCGACTCGTTGGAAGATCTCAACTCCGTCTTGACTATTGCGCGCGCCGCAACAATTAACGGTGCCAGCAACGATACCCTGCACTTTGCGGTACTGTTCGTCGGTACTAACGGCGTGCAGAACTTGACCAATTTCCAGAACCAACTCGACAGAGCCAGAGCTTGGTTGTGCGGTCACGTCTATGCAGGTTCGCCCGCTTGTGCCAATTGCTTGTGCGGTGATGCTAACAATACCGGTTCGATCAATATTTCGGACGCGGTGTTCATCAT
>CAUJJY010000037.1 GCA_963205155.1 Candidatus Zixiibacteriota bacterium
TCAGCCGGTCACATCCAGACCGCTCTTCTTTTCCTTGTCCGCGTCTTTCTCTTGCTTCTTTTCTTTGCTTTCTTGCTGCGCGTGCTCTTTGTCCCGATGAATGATCGCTTCATCGGTCTTTTCCGTCGGTTGAGCCTCGCGGTGCTTCTGCACCCGCAGTGCGTCGGCAATCTGGGCCGCCTGCCGCTGGTCGGTGTCGGGTGCCGTCTTTTGCAGTTGGTTGACCCGCTCGGCTAACGGCGTTTTCGCCAAATTGTCAGCGAAGGCAATCGGCTTTACCACATTGCATCACCTGCCTACATTGCAAATTTCTCGCGCACTAAATTCCGCAGCTTCATCACTGCCTTGGTGTGAATCTGCGAAACTCGCGATTCGGAAATCGTCATCACTTCCCCGATTTCCTTCAGTGTCAGTTCTTCGTAATAATAAAGGGCGATCACCAGGCGCTCTTGTTCGGTCAGATTCGCAACCGCCACGCCAAGGTAGGCGCGCAGTTCCATCTCCTCAATTTCACCCAGCACGGAGAACTCCGCCGGACCTTCGACCGTCTCGATGCGCGGAATCTGGCGATTGTCTTCTTCCCGGTAAATCATCTCATCAAGCGACAGCAGGGTTGCGCCGCTGACGTCGGAAAGCGTGGCTCCGAACTCGTCGATGGTGACATTCATGTACTTCGCCAGTTCGCGATGCGACGGCTTGCGTCCAAGTCTGCCTTCCAGCTCGTGATGAGCGCGGTCGAGTTCGCGCGATTTGGCGCGCGTCGAGCGCGGTACCCAGTCGAGACTGCGCAATTCGTCAAGAATCGCGCCGCGAATACGCGGCACGGCATAGGTCTCGAACTTGATTCCGCGGGTCGGATCAAAATTCGCAAATGCTTCAATCAGTCCGATGACGCCGGTGTTAACCAGATCCGGCAGTTCCACAGTCTTGGGAAATCCCATCGCGAGGCGTCCCGCGACATTTCGGACAAGCGGCAGATAGTGCGACAGCAACTGTTGCCGGATCTCCGGGTTTCCCGTGCTGCGGTAGTCCTTCCATGCATCTGCAACGTTCATAAGCTCTTCACGCCTTTCCTGTTAATATCGAAATAGAAATCCATTTATATTCGCGCATACGTTTAGTTATGAACCATCACTTGCGTATCGTCAAAGCCGACAACGCGTTTTAACGCCATGGCCTCGCCAAGCCGCTCCCACAGTGATGATCCGCGCCTTGCCTTATCTATGTGCTGTTCGCGCAAGGTCTTAACCATTCTGTCCAATTTTTTAACAGCCCCGTCAAGTTCAGTCGGAATCGTCGTCAACGACTGGCTTTCCGAATACTTCTGTACCAGCGGATTGAATTCGAGATATCCGAGCGCCAACATCGTTCGCGTCAGGAACTTCTCAACCAGTTCGCTGAACTTCGCTGTCGATTGATCCCCCTCAATCTCTGAATCTGCTTTGTTGACGATAAAAGCCGCCGAGCCACGGTCGCTGACTTCGCAAGCTTGCTTGATCTGTATGTAAGAATCCGCAATCGCCGGAATGTGTGGTGTAGTCACGCTGATACTTAAGTCACACATTGCGATCAAATTCAGTATCAGTGGATCAAGCGACGACGGCGTGTCGATGATCACAACATCGAACAGCGTGTCGATTTGCGCACAATTGCTAAGCCCCGTCAACTCCGGTGTCTGACCCGATAGTCTTGCCCCGGCCTCGGTACCGATGAGCCACAGCCGAGGTCCGATCTTGACCGTCGCTTCTTCTAATGTTGCTGTGCCCGCCAAGACAGCCTCGAAGCCTCTCCGGACAATCGAATTGGTCAAAGTCGCCAAGTCGCCCAGTCCGCAGTCGGCATCGACCAACAATGTCCGGTAACCGGCATCAGCCAATCTGGAGGACAACAAAACCGCGATCGTCGACTTGCCTACGCCGCCTTTTCCGGAACAAACCGTCGCGTAGAAAGCGCGATTCACCGGACGCAATCCGCTACTCAACACTCTCGCCCCCGATCAGCTTGTTGAGGCAGAGATTGACGTCGAAGTCATATATCACCGCATTGGGCAATCGCGAATCGCTTAAACAAAGCAGAGGTGGATACTCACCAACCGCCAGATTCAGCACCGTTCCGCAACTGTCAGTAGCATCAAGTTGCGTCAATGCGATCGCATCGATTCCCAACGGGCGGGCGAACTCAATGTAGTGGCGGATATTGGTCCAGCCGGTAGTTAGCGCCAGCACCAGAACCGTGAAACGATTCTCGATATTCGCAAGTTCGTTTTCTAAAGTCTCGCGCCCGCTCTGATCGCCAAGCACCAGACCGGTTGTGTCGATCAAGTGATGCGATATTGGCCGTGGCTTAGACTTGTGACCATTTGTCTCAACGACAAGCTCAAGAATCTCGGTGAGATTCGTTATTTCTTCTTCCGCGCCGGGACGGAAATTGTCGAGCGTCTGCAAAGTCACTTTCTGCTTGCGATGGAACACAAACTCCGTGGCCAACTTCGCCAGCATTGAGCTTTTCCCTGAACCGCACGGCCCGACAAACACTATGTTCGAGCTACCTTCCGGCAAGCCGACAGATTGCGGCGCAATCGCGGTCATGATCTTGGCTAAGCTCTCGCGATTCGCAGTTTCCAGACGCTGAAGTTGACGGCAAATATCAAGAGCCAGTCGCGACTCCACATCGTGGCAACGCATCGAAAGGAATATTTGCTTCACTTCGCCGTTCAGCAGCTCGGGAATCACAACATCCAGAAGCGCCGATTCCAGCCGCATCGAACTTGTCGCCGGCACACTAACCGCCGGAGTTGCTGTGGCGGCCGGAATTATCTTTGCCGTCGTGACCTGCTTCGCATCATAATCGCGCGCAGCAGTCACACTGAAAAGACGCGAGCCGTTGTTGCGCACCACATCGGTCTTGAGAATCACGGCCTCTTTGCCGAATTCTCTGCGGACTAAGTCCAAAGCGTCCTGGATCGTGTTTGCCTGAAAATTCTTAATTAGCATCGTATATGCTCACTGCTTCCTTTGAGAAAACTTCAACTTGAGGGAGAATCTCGGAATACGAGACCACGACGAGATTCTGGATTGCACCTTGCAAATAGCGATGCAACGCCATCCGCACATTCGGACTGACTAACAGTAGCGGCGTATGCCCTTCTCGGCCCATCCGCTCAGCCGCCTTGGCAATTCGCTGCGTCAGGATTTCGCCGTTCGCCGGCTGAATCACAAGCATCAGTCCCTGCTTGGTTGCCTGGACATTGTCCGACAGGAATTTTTCCGTGCGTGGCTCCAGCGTGAAGACATTCATCGTGCCATCGCTGCTTGCATAGGAGTGGGTAATCGTGCGGCGCAACGCCATGCGCACGTACTCGGTCAAGACATCCGCATCCTTGGTTTGCTGCGAGTATTCTGCCAGTGACTCGAGAATTGTCACCATGTCGCGGATGCTGATGCGTTCCGAGAGCAAATTCTGCAGCACTTTCTGCAAAGTCGATATCGGCACCACTTCGCCGACGACATCTTCCACCGCCGCCGGAGAATCCTTCTTAACGCGGTCCACGAGATTCTTGACGTCTTGGCGCGTGAAGATCTCCGCCGCATGACTCTTGATCAATTCCGTAATGTGAGTCGCCATCACTGCCGCCGGTTCGACCACCGTGTAGCCCTTCATCTCTGCCAGCTCTTTGTAGTTTTGGATGATCCACTTGGCGCTCATCCCAAAGGCCGGCTCTTTCGCCGCAAAACCATCGATATCGTCGTCGAGATATCCGGGGTTGATCGCCAGCAGATGGTCGACCATCAATTCGTAACGGGCAATGCTGTTGCCCTTGAGTTTCACTTCATAGAGATTCGGCTTAAGCTGGACATTATCGCGAATGCGAATCGGCGGGACTATCACGCCCAGTTCCTGTGCTAACTGACGGCGAATCGTCGAAATACGTTCCAACAGATCGCCGCCCTGTTGAACATCCACCAGCGGAATCAACCCGTAGCCGATCTCCAATTCCAGTGTGTCCAGATGCAGCGATTCTTCCGCTTGTTGTGTGGGAGTCTTGTGCTCTTCCGGTTCGATCCGCACTTCACCGGTTGCCGCCGCCACTTCCTTCTCCTTCATCGCCTGCGCAGTCAAATAGGCCGCCGCGCCGACAATTATTGAAAAGACGGTAAACGGCAAAAACGGCATCCCGGGGACGATACCGAGCATGAAGACGATTCCTGATGCCACCGCCAGCGCTTTGGGCTGCAGCGTCATTTGCTTGGTCATTTCGGCGCCGAGATTGGAATCACCGGCCGCACGCGTGACCAGAATGCCCGAGGCTGTTGCCACGATCAGTGCCGGAATCTGCGTAACCAGTCCGTCGCCAACCGAAAGCAGCGTGTACTGGCGTAACGCTTCAGTAATTGTCAGCCCCTCTTGCGCCATGCCGATGATGAATCCGCCGATAACGTTAACCAACGTAATCAGGATACCGGCAACGGCATCACCGCGGACAAACTTGGACGCGCCGTCCATTGCTCCATAAAAGTCAGCTTCCTTCGTGATTTCCGAGCGGCGACGGCGTGCATCATCGTCATTGATCAAACCGGCATTGAGATCGGCATCGATCGCCATCTGCTTTCCGGGCATTGCATCCAAGGTGAATCTTGCGGCTACTTCACTGATTCGGCCGGCGCCCTTCGTAATCACCACGAACTGGATCACTACCAGGATGATGAAAATGATGAACCCGACGACGTAATTGCCCTTCACCACGAAATTGCCGAATGACTCGATAACCGCTCCAGCGTAACCTTCGCCGAGAATCAGGCGGGTGGAAGCCACGTTCAGGGAGAGTCGGAACAGCGTGACTACCAATAACAATCCGGGGAACACCGAGAATTCGAGCGGACGCTTCAAGTAAAGCGTCGAGAGCAGTATCACCAGCGACAGTGATATATTGGCGGCAAGCAACAGGTCGAGGAACCCCGTCGGCACCGGAATGATCAAGACACCGATTATTCCAACAACGGCTACAGCCAGAATCACGTCAGAGTATGAGCTGAAATTCTTCATCAGGCTCTCTTCTTACTCTTGCCGTTGAGGTTGTAAACGTAAGCCAGGACTTCTGCGACCGCCTTGTATAAGTCGCCTGGGATCTGCATTCCGACTTCCACCGTCTTGAACAGCGCCCGCGCCAGCGGCTTGTTCTCGACCACCGGCACACCCGATTCGTATGCAATCTTTTTAATCGCTT
>CAUJJY010000038.1 GCA_963205155.1 Candidatus Zixiibacteriota bacterium
CGGCCGACTTGATTGCCAAGTGCATGGAATTGGGCATGATGGTGACCATCAATCAGCGCCTCGACCTGACCACAATTGAAACGCTCGCGCTTGAGTATAGTCTCGAGATTGAAGAAGTTAAAGAGATCGGGATTGAAGAGGAAGAGGAAGAAGAGGAGGATGATGGCGATCAAAAGCCGCGTGCTCCGATTGTTACCATCATGGGACACGTCGATCACGGCAAGACATCCCTGTTGGACTATATCCGCAAGAGCAATGTCGCTGCAGGCGAGTCAGGTTTAATCACCCAACATATCGGCGCCTATCAGGTAGCCTCCGCTTCGGGAGAAATCACCTTCCTCGATACACCGGGTCACGAGGCGTTCACGGCGATGCGTGCACGCGGCGCTCATATCACGGACATTGTTGTCGTGGTGGTGGCTGCCGATGACGGCGTCATGCCGCAGACCATTGAAGCGGTCGATCATGCACGGGCCGCGGATGTACCGATCATTGTAGCAATCAATAAGATGGATAAACCCGGTGCCAAGCCGGATCATATCAAACAGCAGCTTGCAGGCAGAAATCTCGTGCCCGAAGAGTGGGGCGGAAAGACTATCTACGTCGAAGTGTCCGCCAAGACTGGCGCCGGCGTCGACAAGTTAATGGAAATGATACTGCTTCAGGCAGAGGTTCTGGAGTTGACGAGCAATCCGGATCATCTGGCGCGCGGCACTGTAGTTGAGGCAAAGCTCGACAAGGGTCGTGGCGTGGTGGCGACAATTATTGTCGACAAGGGCACGCTTTATGTCGGCGACCCGATCGTGGCGGGCAACTTTGCCGGTCGCGTGCGTGCCTTGATCAATGACAAGGGTGAAAAGCAAGATCAGGTTCTGCCGGGTGAGCCATCGCAGGTAGTTGGACTATCGGGCGTTCCCCAGGCGGGCGACTCATTCATGGCGGTTGGCAGCGAGTCTGAAGCCCGCGAGATCTCGCTCAAGCGCCAGCAGATCAAGCGTGAGCAGGAATATCGCCAGATCAAACGAGTCAGCCTCATGAACGTCTATGATCAAATCAAAGAGGGCCAGATCAAGGATCTCAACATCGTGATCAAGGGCGACGTGGACGGTTCTGTCCAGGTGTTGCGTGACACACTTGAAAAGATCAGCACATCAGAGGTGCGAGTTAACGTGATCCATCATGGTGTCGGTGCGATCACCGAGTCTGATATCCTTTTGGCGGCAGCCTCTGACGCAATTGTCATCGGATTCCATGTGAGACCCGATTCGCGTGCTCGTGAAGTAGCGGCTCGCGAGAAGATCGATGTTCGCTTGTATACGATCATATATGAAGCCGAAAGCGATATCCGCAAAGCCCTTGAGGGCCTGCTTGAACCGGACCACGAAGAGCGCATTACCGGTGTCGCAATGGTGAAGGACTTATTCCGAGTACCGAAGGTTGGCGTCATTGCCGGCTGTTCGGTGCAATCAGGCATCATTCACAAGAGTGACCGTGCCCGCATTATTCGCGACAGTATCGCGATCTATACCGGCAATATTCATTCGTTACGCCGGTTCAAGGATGACGCACGTGAAGTGGCGGCGGGACTGGAGTGCGGAATCAAGGTCGAAAACTATGATGATGTCAAGGAAGGCGACTTGATAGAAGCCTTCGAGACGGTGGAGATTGCCCGTAAGCTTTAATACCAATGTACCTCGGCACACTTCGCATTGTACTGCACATTCCGCAATCGCGCTCACTGAAATCAAAGCGCCATGTCATCAAAGCGATCAAGGACCGATTGAAGAACAAGTTTAATGTTTCTGTGGCGGAAGTTGACGACAACGACCTATGGCAACGAGCCACGCTCGGTGTCGCGATTGTTGCTAACGAAGGCCAGTTCTTAGACCAGGTGCTTTCACAGGTGGAATCATTTATCGCCTCCAACCCCGAGGTCAACATCATTGACGTCGAAAGAATCGATTACTAATGGCCGATACCAAACGCACCGATCGTCTTCGCGTTCAGATCAAGGAAATCATTTCGGAGATCATTCAGCGTAAGCTAAAGGACCCGCATGTCGGGATGATCACGATCACGGAAGTGACCGTGACTCGCGATTTGAGTGAGGCGGTCGTATTTTATTCCGTATTCGGCGACACGCTGGTGCGCAAAGAGACGAACAAGACGCTGGATCGGGCGAGGGGATTCATTCAATCGGAGTTAGGCAAGACCCTGCATATTCGCAGGGTTCCAAGTTTGCGCTTCGAAATTGATAAGTCAATAGATCAAGGTCTGCGGATACAGCACCTGCTTGATCAGATTCATGAGAATAAGCCGGATGACAGCGAACCGGAATAGCTTAATCAATAGCATTATTGCGCGAATGAAGCAGGGCGGCAAAGTCCTGATTGTTTCGCATATCAGTCCCGACGGCGATTCGATCGGCTCACAATTGGCACTGTACGCATTGGTCAAGCGCTTGGGCTGCGACCCGATGATCATCAACCATGACAGTGCTTTTCCGAAGTACGCATTCTTGGGGAAGCACCCTGCAGTCAATGTCTATGATGCCGGCACGGTATACCCCAAGTTTGACTTCGCCGTGATTTTGGAATCACCGGATCTTGACCGGATCGGCAATGTTCACAACCTGCTGTTGCCCGATTGCGAAATCATCAATATCGATCATCACCGCGGCAACACGCTGTACGGACGGATTAACTGGGTTGACGAGTCGGTTGCTGCTGTTGGGATCATGGTATACGAACTCTTCAAGGCTGCCGACGTGCACATCGACAGCGACGTTGCCGACGAATTGTTTACGGCAATCCTCACCGATACCGGTCGTTTCCGGTTTGGCAGCACGAATCCACAGGCAATGCGCGTCTGCGCGGACTTGTTGGAGCAGGGCGCCTCGACGAAGAAAATCAGTGATGCGCTCTATGCGACGTATGAATCGAGCCAACTCCGGATGTTGGGCGAACTGCTGGCAAAGATGGAATTATACCACGATGGTCGCAGTTGTCTGCTGCTATCGGACAAGACGATTCGCGACAAGTATGTTAACGGATCGGATGAATTAGAAGGACTTTCGGAGTACTCGCTATATACGAAAGGCGTCAGAATTGGCGCTTTGTTGCGCGAAATCGAACCGACCCGAACGAAGGTCTCGCTGCGTTGTCACGAAGACTACGATGTGGCGGCTATAGCAGCCGTCCACGGCGGTGGCGGACATCGCAATGCCGCGGGATGTACAGTGGCGCTGCCGTTTGCACAAGCAAAGGCGCGCGTGTTGGAGCAGATTCGCGAGGCGCTGGAAATATGAACGGTTTTCTGCTGATCGACAAACACGAGGGAATCTCCTCGGCACACGCCGTGAACAGAATTAAGCGACTGCTCAAAGTCTCGAAGGCCGGGCACAGCGGCACTCTGGATCCACTGGCTACGGGGCTGCTTGTCGTGTGCCTGGGTAAGGCAACTCGCCTGGCGCAATTCCTGAGCGAGGCGAGCAAGAGTTATGAAGCGCAGATCATGTTGGGCGGGAAATCAACGACTTATGATCGAGACGGCGAAATTACACCGGTCGAACAAGCTCCGATACCGACCTTATCATCTGTCGAAACGGTTGCAGCGAAATTTGTCGGCGCCATCGAACAGCGTGCACCGCTGTATTCAGCACTGAAGTACAAAGGCAAGCCACTTTATGATTATGCGCGCAAGAACATCCCGGTCGAGCTCAAGATTCGCAGTGTACACATCGATTCACTTCGCATAGTCAGCTATTCGTATCCGGTTCTAAATATCAGTGTGCGGTGTTCGTCCGGCACCTACATTCGCAGTCTGGCCCATGATATCGGCGAACAGCTCGGTTGCGGCGGTTATATCTATGGCCTGCGGCGGACGAGCATCGGTGGATTGGATGTGGCCAATGCGATTCTGATGGCGGATCTGGAACTGGCGGCAAAGCAGCATGAGGCTGATACTGCAGGATTACTTACGGACGAGCGATTTGTTCGCAGTTTTGGTTCAATTGAACGCGTCCTGAATTTGCCTATCATTTATGTTTCCGCAGAGCGTGAGAATTTCGTCGATCGCGGGGTCCCGATCCGTGGCCTCGACGTTATCAATATGGATATCCGCATTCGTCCGCGAGACCTAGTTGCTCTACGCAATGCCGATAATCGGTTGCTGGCAGTTGGACGGGCGCTGTACGGAAGCGATACACTGCGCGGAATGGCGGACGAAACCGTTGT
>CAUJJY010000039.1 GCA_963205155.1 Candidatus Zixiibacteriota bacterium
CTTCGACATAATGCGGCCAAATCCGTGGCAGGTCGGACACTGCTCGGAGAGAGTGTACATAATCGACGGTTTGGTGCGTTCGCGAGTCATTTCGATTAAGCCGAAATCACTCACGGGTAGAATCGAATTCTTGGCGCGGTCGTTGTCGAAACAACTCTTGAATTCCTCGAACAGCACCTTGCGATTGGCGTGCGAGTACATATCGATGAAATCGAGAATGATCAATCCGCCGATATCGCGCAGACGAATCTGGCGGGCGGCTTCGTGAGCGGCCTCGAGATTAGTCTGCAGGATCATGTTTTCCGGGTCCTTCTTCGTGCCGACGAAACGGCCGGAGTTGATGTCGACGGTCGTGAGGGCTTCGGTGTGATCGATGATCAAATAGCCGCCCTTGCGGAACCAGACCTTGCGGTCGATCATCTTGTCGATTTCCGGTTCGATATTGTAGGTGTCGAATACCGGCACATCGGATTCATACAACTCGATGCGGTTCTTGAGTTCCGGGTCGATCGACTTGACATACTTCATGGTGTCGCGGAAGATGTCTTTGTCATCGACGATGAGGCGGTCGACATCGTTGGTGAAAACGTCGCGCATGACTGACGAGGTCATCGACTCTTCCTTGTGCAACAATGTCCCCGGCCGGGCGCGATCGGCCTTGGTCTTGACTTTGTACCAGATCTTCAGCAAACGACGGATGTCGTTGGTGAATTCTTTTTCCGTACGGCCTTCGCCCTCGGTGCGAACAATGATGCCGACACCCTCCGGTTTGACATCGTACACCAATCGGCGAAGACGACGGCGTTCGGCGAAGTTGATAATGCGTTTCGAAACGCGAATGTAATTCGACCCCGGCGCGAGAACCGAATAACGCCCCGGCAGCGATAAATCACTGGTCACGCGCGGCCCTTTGGTACTGATCGGTTCCTTGATGATCTGGACGACCAGTTCCTGGCCGACCTTGAGGATCGCTTCGATGCTCTCGTACTTGTGCCTGCGGGTGACTTCAGCATTAACCTCTTCCTCTTCGGCGTCGATATCGTAGCGCGCGGCGGAATCGGATTCAAGGCTGATGTCGGAGATGTGGAGGAAGGCAGCTTTCTCCATGCCGATGTCGACGAAGGCGGCCTGCATTCCCTGGACAATGCCGGTGACGCGGCCCTTGTACATGTCGCCGACCATGCGTTCGGAGTCGGCGCGCTCAACGTGCAGTTCGACCAGTTTGTCGTCTTCGGTGACGGCGATACGAGTCTCGTGCTCGCCGACGTTGACGATGATTTCTTTTTTCAATGTACTGCTCCTGACAGTTGTCAGGATGCGGAGATCAGCCGAACACCCGGCGAAAGCCGCACACCATTGAGAAACGCATTTGAGTCCATCCGCTTTTTGCCTTCGAGACAAACCTCGACCAACCGGACAGCGCCGGCGCCTGATGCCACGATCAGGCCATGAGACTTGTCTGCCGCAATAATCTCGCCGGGAACGTGGGTGCCATTGACCTGTTCCGACAAAGCGGCGCGGAGGATTTTGAGACGTTTCCCGTCGAGGACAGTATACGCATCGGCGGAACCGGCGAGGCCACGAATCTGATTGACGATTGCGATGGCGGGGCGGGACCAGTCGATGGGACTGTCGGCGGGTGTGATTTTGGGAGCGGGCGACGCCAGCGTATCATCCTGCGGGACGGGACTAAGCCTACCGTCCTCAAGACCGTCGATAGTTTCGACGAGCAGGTTTGCGCCGATGTCAGCGAGCTTCGGGTAGAGGTCTTCGTAGGTCTCATAAGGACCGATCGAGACTTCGCGAGCGAGCAAGATGCCGCCGGTGTCGACCGATTTCGCTATGCGAAACGTCGTGACTCCGGTTTTCGAAGCGCCGTCTATTATTGCCCGTTCGATCGGGGCGGCGCCGCGATAGCGCGGCAACAGGGAGGCATGCAGATTTATCGCGCCATGGCGCGGTAAGGCGAATAGCTTTTCCGGCAGGATTCGAAACGCGACGACCGCAAATAGTTCGGCGGCAATTTCGCCGATGCGCCGCAGGAATCCCGCGTCAGTCAATTTGTCCGGCTGCAAGACCTCGAGGTTTTTGCTCAAAGCAAATTCTTTGACCTCTGATGGTGTCTGTTTTCTTCCCCGCCCGGCCAGCTTATCGGGAACTGTCACGACTGCCGCGACCTGATGTCGCGACTGTAATAGCCGTTCCAGCGCGATTTGCGCGAACCTGGGCGTACCGAAGAAGACCAACCGCATCCAGTGGTTAATTCTTTGTATTATGATACCTTTATTTTTTTCAACTTCCCGGAAAGCATTTCTCGCTCCACCGGGTCAATATGATCTATGAACAAAACGCCGTTGAGATGGTCGGTCTCGTGCTGGATAGCTCTGGCAAAGAGACCCTCGGCACGGACGACTTTCTGCTTGCCGTCCAAATCAGTATAACGGCAAACGACTTCATTGGCGCGGGAAACTTCCACGAACAAACCCGGGAACGACAAACAGCCTTCCTCGCCGCATTGCTCGCCCGAAGTTGACAAGATTTCGGGGTTGATCATGACGACTTTGTCATGCTCCAGCTCAACCGCTTCGAGATCCAGGATAAAAAAACGCTCGGTTACTCCGACCTGCGGTGCCGACAATCCGACGCCTTTGACGCGCCGGAGGGTAACAAACATCTCCTCAATGAACTCCTTGAGTTCGGGAGTGATCTCCTTCACAGGCGTGCACATCTCGCGCAGAACTTCATCACCGTATATGACAATCTTCTGCCGGGCCACGTTTACGCAACTTTCTGCGCTATAGCTGACTTAAGGAACTCCATTTTGACTTCATCGGAAACTTTGATGATAATCTTACTCTCATCTTCGGAGAACCCAAAGATGGTACCGTACATTCCACCGGTAGTGATAATCCGGTCGCCCTTCTTAAGTTCGCTAAGCATCTTGGTGTGCTCTTTCTGGCGCTTCTGCTGGGGACGAATCATCAGAAAATAGAGAACCAGAATCATGAGAGCGAATGGCAGAACCATACCCCAGATACTGCCTGCGCCACCCTCCCCACCTTGGGGAGCGGCCATTAATAGAAAATCCATTTATTTACTCCTCCGAGAGTATTATACGCTGTCGGCATCATCCTTATAGAGTTTGAAAAAGCTCTCCTTGAATTCAGTGAACGCATTTTCGAGGATCGCCAGACGTGCCGAGCGGACTAAGCTAAGATAGTAATGAAGGTTATGTATTGTCAAGAGCCTCATGCCCGCTATTTCTGCGACATTTATCAGGTGGCGAAGATAGGCTCTTGAATAGTTCCGACAACAGATACATTCGCAAGCTTCATCAATTGGCCGATAATCACATGAATATTGTGCCAGTTTGACATTCAACCTGCCAAATCTGGTAAAAGCCGTGCCGTTGCGAGCATTGCGGGTCGGCATCACACAATCAAACATATCTACGCCCCGTTCGATGGCGAGAACCAAGTCGGACGGAGTCCCGACTCCCATCAGATATCGGGGTTTGCTCTCCGGCAATATGCCATCAAGCAACTCAAGCAGAGGGAACATCTCCGACTTTGGTTCCCCTACCGAGAGCCCGCCAATCGAATAGCCCGGGAAATCTAGATCAACCAGGGCACGAGCAGACCGTTCACGCAGATCCGGATAAATGGACCCTTGGACAATACCGAACAACGTCGGAGCAAAATTGCCGACGGTCGGGCACTGGCCAGAGCCTCCTTTAGGCTTCGAATTGACCCGCTCGACTATCTCCAGCCAGTGCTTTTTCTGGCATTCAGCCCAGCGGAGGGTCTGACGTTCGGCGCGGTCGGCGTCAGCATGGGTACAGGGATACTCGATACAAACATCGAGCGGCATAATGATATCAGCGCCGAGAGCAACTTGTACGTCGACGGTCGATTCTGGAGTAAACAGATGCGCCGAGCCGTCAATATTCGACCGGAAATGGATTCCCTCATCGCTGATCTTGCGGAGTTCCTTAAGCGAGAACGCCTGATAACCGCCAGAGTCGGTCAAGGTCGGCCCTCGCCAGCCGTTAAAGCGCGCCAAACCTCCGGCATCGCGGATAATGTCGATTCCGGGCCGCAGGTAGAGATGATAGGTGTTGCCGAGAATAATCTGGGCGCCAACCATTCGAAGATCGTCGGCATCAAGGGTCTTGACCGAAGCCGCGGTCCCGACCGGCATAAAGATCGGAGTCTGCACCTTGCCGTGGGGCGTAGTCAACTCGCCCGCGCGTGCGCGGCCGGAGTTGGCTGTGAGTGCGAATGCAAAAGTCATGGGGTGGGAATATAGGAATGTCGAGAGGAGATGTCCACACCTGATGTCTGCTGTTTCAAAAGTGTGCGAAAGTCTCATCGTCCCCAAAAAACATCTTGACATTTTTTGTCGATGTTGATAATCTCGTATCCAACTAATTCACAAAAACACCCCGGCAACGGGTCCAGATTCTGATACTTGTAACAAGGCTCGAATTGCAGTCGATGAACGGCTTTTTACTATCGCCTTGCCGCGCCGTGACAGTCACGGCGGTTTTGTTGCTTGTGGCGATAACGAAAGAGGAGGTGGGAAACCCGTAAGAACTTCGCTCTCATGCCCCTATTTGCAAGGGGGAAATCAGGCAGTACAGAAATAGAATCTACCACACGATGACACGGAAAACGTGGAGGATGCAAATTGATGAAACGCACTTTCGTTATCGCTTTCGGGCTGATCGCAGTACTTGCCGCTCTGGCACTGGCTGATGTCCAGGTCGCCAATGTCGTTCGTCCCGATGTCCCCGACTTTGTCGGCTATGTCCCTGACGAGTTTGTCGTAAAGTTTAAACCGGAAGTTGGCAAAATCAGCCAGACTCAAACGGCACTTGGAATCGTCGCCATCGGTAATGCCGGAATCGACGCACTGTCGCGCCAGTATGAAGTCGCGCAGATGCGCGAACAGTTCCCCGGCGCCACACCGATTTCGGTCAGAGGCGAGATTCTCGACCTTTCGCGCTATCATGTGATCAAATTTGAGAGCGGGCACAAGCTCGAAGACGTCATGGCGGAATTTCGCAATAACCCGATGGTGGAATCGGTTGAACCGATCGGAATTCATGCTCTCTATGCCACTCCCAACGACGGGTTTTATGATCCCGAACAGTGGCATCTGAATCAAGCATCAAATGATAAAGATATCGATGCTCCGGAAGCCTGGGATATCGAGTCCGGAGATCCCGGTGTAATCGTTGCCGTAATGGACTCCGGCGTTCGCTATTACCACAAGGACCTTGGCGGCTCGGCGGCGTCCTCGACGACACCGACCGCGGCTGATGGCAACATGTGGATCAACCTTGCCGAAAAGAACGGCACGGCCGGCGTCGACGACGATGGCAATGGCTATGTCGATGACTGGGTCGGATACGATTTCGTTACCGGTCTGACCGGCTGCTGGACCGGCGAAGACTGCGCAACCGCCGACAATGACCCGCGCGACTTCAACGGCCATGGCACGCATTGCGCAGGCAATGTCGGCGCCATCAACAACAACGGCTATGCCTCGTGCGCCGCATCAGGCGGTTGGGGTAACGGAACGTTGCAGCCGACTGCCAATGGCGTAAAGGTCATGGCCCTGCGCATTGGCTACTCGGCCTCATATCTTGGCCAGGAAGCCGGATACGTTCGCATGGACTTTGCGGCTTCAGCATTCTATTATGCCGCCAACAACGGTGCGAAAATCGCCTCCTGTTCGTGGGGCGCTTCAAACTCCGGCGGCATTGATGTTGCCATCACCTACTTCCTGAATGCCGGTGGAATGATCTTCAAGGCAGCAGGCAACGCCAACAATCAAACTTCAGACTACATGACGGCACGGACGGATATCATCGCCGTTGCCGCGACCGATCAGAATGATTGCCGCGCCAGCTTCTCTAGCTATGGCACCTGGGTCGAGATTTCGGCTCCGGGCGTTGCAATTTTAAGTTCGTATCACGACCACGCTGATGCCGCCAACGATTATGTTGCGACCTTGGATGGTACTTCGATGGCGACCCCGATTGCGGCTTCCGTCGCGGCGCTGATCTGGTCAAAGAATCCGGCCTGGACAGCGACGCAAGTGCGTGATCAGCTGTACACTACCGCGGATCCGATTGATGGCCTTTCGTGCAACTCCGCCTATGCCGGAAAACTGGGTGTGGGTAGAGTCAATGCCTACAACGCAGTCAATACCGGCGGTGGATGCACAGCGCCGGTTGCCAATTTCAGCGGTACGCCGACTTCCGGCAGTGCCCCGCTTTCGGTGACGTTCACGAATTCGTCGACAGGCACCGCGCCTTTGACCTATGCATGGACATTTGGCGACGGCGGCACTTCGACAGCGGCGAGCCCGGTGTACTCGTATGCGAATCCCGGTACTTACACGGTTACACTGACGGCAACCAACGCCTGCGGCTCCGACGGTGAAACCAAGACGGGCTACATTACCGTCAGCACTCCGCCGGCACAGCAGTGTGATGACTTCAATGACAACAATATCACCAACTGGGTGAACAGCACCGGAACCTGGACCGTGGCGAGCGGAATCGTGACCGGTAATTCCAGTACCTCCAATTCCAAACGCACTTCGCCATTCGGGTCATTTACGAATCCGACCATCAATTGTCAGGTTCGGATGAACACCGGCCGGACACAGCGCAATGCGCGCATCATATTTAATTACGTCGACGCTAATAATTATCGATTCATCGAAGGTGACGATGTCAACAACTGGTGGCGGATTTACTCGCGCGTCTCCGGCACGAATACTGTGCGCGCGACCTTCACGGCAACTGTTGCAACAGCAACATGGTACAATGTTGAAGTTGTCGTAACCGCAACCGGTAACACTACACTTAAGGTGAATGGCGCAGCCCTGGGCTCCTATAATTTCGGCTCGGCTCCAAGCGGACTCGTGGGTATCGGCTACAACAAGGCTAACTGCAATTTTGACAACTTCTGTGTCGGCGCGAGTTCGTCCTTTATCGTAGCGCAGGGCGAAACCGAGGAAGTCGGTGAACCGATTGCCAAGACCTCGCCACTGCCGACAGCTTTTGAGTTGGCGCAGAATTATCCGAATCCATTCAATCCGACTACGACCATTAAGTACATTCTTTCGGAAGCTACCAACGTCGAGTTGGTAATCATTAACGTCCTGGGCGAAAGAGTGAAAACACTCGTTAGTACCGCACAGGCGGCCGGAGAACATTCCGTCGTTTGGGATGGACGCAACCAGTCTGGCTCGCAAGTATCTTCGGGAATCTATTTCTACAAAATGATTGCGGGCGGAACGACAGAAACCCGTAAGATGGTGATGATGAAGTAATTCTCGACATCACCCGGGTATTATAACCATCGCGGCGGCGCTGCAAGCCCGCCGCGATTTTTTTGGTTTCGTGGAATCGCACACAAACCGCAAATCGGCATTGCTTTTCGCTGGATTTTAGCTAATTTCTACCGAACTATCTACTATAGGGGGTAAACTGCTACTAAGGAGCTCGCCATGGCTGTCAGGTCCTACGAGGAATACATCGCATCACTCAAACGTATGCGACCGAATATCCACAAATTTGACGAACTGATTGAAGATGTAACCACACACCCGGCGACCAAGCGAACTGTCGAAGGTCATGGGCAAATCTTCAAGTTGACAGCCGATCCCAGCCTGCGAGATGTCTTCACGACAATTTCCAGTTTAACCGGCGAGCCGGTATCGCGCTATCTCTCGCTGATCCAAAGTCCCGAAGATATGTGGGCCAACAGCCGCCTGAAACGAACGATGTTTCAGAAGACCGGCACCTGTACCGGCGGACGTTGCGTCGGCTGGACCGCGTTCAACTCCATGTATGCCGTGACGTATGACATCGACAAGGAGATGGGTACTGACTACCATCTTCGCATCCGGGAGTGGTTACGCGACGCCCAAAAACGCGATATCACTATCTCCGGCGCCCTGACCGACCCCAAAGGCGACCGCGCCAAAGGCGTCGCCGAACAAAGCGATCCCGATTATTTCCTGCGAATTGTCGAAAGACGGCCCGACGGTATTGTCGTGCGCGGCGCCAAGGTAATGATCTGCGGAGTTGCTGCCGCAAACGAGATCTTTGTCCTGCCCGGATCAGGCTATTCTGAACATGATGCCGATTACGCTGTCTCCTTTGTTGTGCCGCGCGATGCCGAGAACCTCACGATTGTCGAAACCCGCCATCCCAGCGATGGCCGCGACTATGAAGATGGTTTTGATTCAGCAGTCCAGGAGGGCGGAATCACGCAGGCCTTCTTGTTGTTCGAAGACGTCTTCATCCCGAATGAACGCGTGTTTATGGCGGGCGAGTACAAATTTGCCCAGGCAGCGGTGCTGAACTTCATCTGCAACTATCGCGCCGCTATCGGCGGCTGTGTCGCCGGACAAGGGGATGTCAAAATCGGCGCGGCGCTTCTAACCGCCCGCACCAATGGATTGAATTCAAAAGTATTCAAAGACAAAGTCATTCAGATGCAGATTAATAACGAGACGACCTTTGGAATGGGTATCGCTGCAGCAGCAATGGGAAAAAAGCACCCGTCTGGTGTGTGGTTGAGTGACCAATTGCTGTCCAATGTCAACAAGGTGCTGGTTGCGACCCTTCCCTACGAGACCTCGCGACTGGCACAGGACATTGCCGGTGGAATTGCGGAGACTGGTTGTATCCCATCTTACAAGGACTTCAAATCCACAAAGTACGGTCACCTCATCGAGAAATACATGGCGGCTCGTTCTTCAGCAGAATCGCGCTTGAAGGCCGCGCGCTTGGTCGAGTGGGCGACAATCGGAGCTGGTGTCCCGGGCTGCATGCACGGCGGCGGCTCACCTGACGGGGCGAAGTTGATGATTCGTTCCTACGGGAAGGTTGACGAGAAGGTCGAAATGGCCAAACGTCTGGCCGGAATTACGGAAGAAGTACCCGAACCGGGCGGAAAGTAGAAACTTTCTGGCTATTGGACAGTGCCGTCGTTACTCCAACAGCGCGGATATCCTTTTCGCCAGTGTGAAATCGAACTCCGTCAGACCGCCGACATCGTGAGTGTAGATATCAATTGTCACGCGTGGATACGTTAATAATATGTCCGGGTGGTGATTGAGATCGTTGGCTATTCTGGCAATCTGATTGACGAAAGTCACTCCATTGCTGAAGTTTAGCGTCTGAAACTGCGAGCGCAGACGGCCGTCGATATAACCCCAACCCGGGACACCCGCCAGACGGGCAGCGATTTCCTCTTCAGAAAGCTTTTTTCGACTTACCATAGCAATCCCTCATCTAATCATCTATATTGTTTCCGCACAGGATTTGACCGGCCATCGTTGTCTAAACAATGATGAGTCGTAATCTTTTATTGGTACGTAAGAAGAGTATGGATTTTTCGGAATCATTTGCGGTAGCGCTGAATTCACTGCTTGCTAATCGAGTACGCCTGGTGCTTACGATGCTCGGCATCATCATCGGTGTCGGTGCGGTAATCACGATGATCTCTCTCGGTGAAGGCGCCAAGCAGGCAGTCGAAACACAAATTCAACAGCTTGGAACGAATATTCTGACGGTGCGCCCAGGAGCCTCCGGTCCCAACATGAACCGTGCTGCCGGAAACACGGTCGAGTTCAAACAGGAACACGTCGAAGCTGTCCGGGAACAATGCAAGTCGGTTGAGGCGGTCGTTCCCGAGTTCTACCAATACACACAAGTCAAATTCGGCAATCAAGTGACCTATTCGCAGATCTGCGGAACCGAGCCGGCCTATGAATGGGTGCGCAATTCGCCGGTATCCCAAGGCGAATTCTTCACGAATAGCGACAACGCCCGTCGTGCCAGAGTCTGCATTATCGGCGAGAAGGTGCGTGAAACACTCTTTCCCGAAGACGGCAACGTCATTGGTGAGCAGGTTAAGATTAAAGGCGTCAATTTCGAGATCGTCGGCGTTCTCAAAAGCAAGGGCGAAGGTTGGGGCGATCCC
Source organism: Candidatus Zixiibacteriota bacterium (assembly GCA_963205155.1). Taxonomy (GTDB): domain Bacteria; phylum Zixibacteria; class MSB-5A5; order CAIYYT01; family CAIYYT01; genus JADJGC01. Next base: position 10,014 of record CAUJJY010000039.1, read on the forward strand.
GACAATACGGTAATCGTGCCGATCGAGACGGCGCAGAAGCGCCTGTTTGGAACTGAACGGGTCTCGCAGATCTCCATTAAAATACCAGATATAGCATCCATGGATCCAGCCGCGCTCGAAGTCGAAGGCGTTCTACGCAAATATCTGAAGTTGCGCCCGGACGAAGCTAACAACTTCTCGATCCGCAGCCAGCTTGACATGTTAAGCACCTTCGGTGAAGCTTCGAAAACTCTGACTACGCTATTGGCTTCGATCGCGGCGGTCTCCCTGCTCGTCGGCGGAATCGGAATCATGAATATTATGCTGGTCTCGGTTACTGAACGGACTCGCGAAATCGGAATTCGCATTGCCATCGGTGCGCGCAAACGCGATATCCGCTATCAATTCCTGATCGAAGCGGTTTCAATTGCTCTGATCGGCGGGATAATCGGGATTCTGCTGGGAATTGGAGCCAGTTTTGCCCTGGCCAAATTCGCGACTTGGAATACCAGTATTGCCCCCAATTCAATCTTCCTTTCTTTCTTCTTTGCCTTCTTAGTCGGCGTAGTCTTCGGGCTCTTCCCGGCTGTAAAGGCCTCCAATCTCAATCCAATCGAGTCCCTTCGCTACGAATAATCGCAGCGCCTTGACTTCACTGTCCATCCCGCCTATATTCCCTGCTCCACGAAGGAGTATATGTGTCTGAATACAAATCATCACTTAAAGCAAAGCTCTTAGAGCTGGTTAACAAACATGCCGTAGTCCACGGCGACTTCATTCTCTCATCCGGGCAAAAATCAACCTACTACATCGACGGCAAATTGCTATCGCTAATGCCCGAAGGACTCAACTACCTGTCGCGTGTAATTCTCGAGATGATCGACGGAGAAAAGGTCGACGCCATCGGCGGGCTGACACTCGGAGCCGATCCGATTATTGGCGGCGTCGCGACGCTGTCTTATGAGTCCAAGAAGCCGGTGGCTGGTTTGATCATCCGCAAGGAGAAGTCGGGTCACGGCCGTGAAAAGCGTATCGAAGGACCGCTGCGTAAAGGGATGCGCGTTGTGGTCGTCGAAGATGTCGTCACCACCGGTTCGTCATCGTTCAAGGCTATTGAGGCACTGGAAGAAGCCGGTTGCGAAGTTGTCAAGGTGATCGCATTAGTTGATCGACTTCAAGGCGGAGCCGAGGCGTTCGCTGCTAAGAACATCAGATTTGAACCAATCTTCACTCTCAAAGATCTCACTCTTTGATGTCTGAACTGAAGGTATATCATTCCCATGACTGCGACCGCAGTGTGCTGCAAGACCGGCATATTGCGGTCGTGGGCTATGGCTCACAGGGTCGCGCTTTTGCACTCAATCTCCGCGATTCCGGCTGTGATGTGACCGTGCTTCTCCGTCAGCAGAGCACATCTCGTAATGTCGCTGTCAAAGAGGGTGTCAAGACCGGTGAGCTTTCCGATCTATCCGAGTTCAACGTAGTCATTTTCGCCATTCCTGACCACGAACAACCTGCAATCTACGAAGAATACTTTGCCACCGATGAGGTACAGCGCATACTCGTTCTCTTGCACGGTTCGAATTTCCATTTTCAGAATATTGCCTTCTGTGAAAACCACGGCGTGATACTTGTTGCGCCGCATGGTCCCGGCCGAAACCTGCGTGAGACCTATCTCAACGGAACCGGACTTTCTTGTTTTCTGGCGATCGGACAAGATGTTTCCGACACTGCAAAACCGATCGGACTAGCTTTGGCCGACGCGATTGGCGCTGGAAAAGCGGGGATCTATGAAACGACATTCCACGACGAAGCCGTCGGCGATCTATTCGGCGAACAGACCTTGCTGGTCGGCGGATTGGCGGGATTAACCGACGCCGTTTTTCGCACGATGGTCGACAGAGGGATTCCCCCGGCTAACGCCTATCTGGAGACCATCAAGCAGCTGAAGCTTCTGGCGGCTATGATTGAAGAGCACGGACCGGCCGGGATGATCGAGCGCGTTTCCAAGACAGCGGCGTTCGGTTCTTTGTTGGCAATGCCTTCCCTATTTGATCAGACCTTTCAGCAACGATTAGAGGCGATTTACTACGCAATCGAAGGCGGTCAGTTTAATCAGTTGTTGCTCGAAGAGGCCAAGAATGATTTTCAAATGTACGAAGGCTTATTGAATCTGGTAAAACAGCGTCTTTCGCAAAAGACAAGTGAGCAATTCCAGCAGGACAAAGAAAAGCCATGACTGTAAAGATACAAATCAGGAACCTCCGCCCGGAAGATTACGAGGACATCATTCGCATCTGGACCGAATGTGGTTTGCATGTCAAGCCCAAAGGGCGCGACAGCAAGGCACACATTCTCGCCGAGATGGAAAAGAATCCTGATTATCTGATCGGAGCGTGCGTCGATGACAAGTTGATTGGTCTCGTTGTCGGTTCCTACGATGGCCGCCGCGGTTGCGTCAATCGATTAGCGGTAATAAGAGACTATCGTAAACACGGAGTTGCGCAAGAGTTGATCCGCGTTTGTGAAGAAAGACTCAAGGCATCGGGAGCATTGGTCATTTATGCACTCATCGAAGTCGAGAATATCCCCTCACAAACTCTCTTCAAAAAGATGAAATACCGCCATCATGACGGCTTGATGTTTTTCTCCAAACGTGAAAGCGACGAAGTGTGAGAGCTTTCTTCCTGAAAACGCTGGTCTGGGCACTGACTGCTGTGCTGATTCAGTCCTGCGGCAATAAGAGTGAGGTCTTGCAGCGGTTTTCGCTGATCGCCGATGGGGAGAAGTCCGCGTTTGCGCAGACGTTGGCTACCTACCCGGTGGTCTATGACAGCACATCGATGGGCGTATTCGTCAAGAGCGTTAATGGATTCTCAAGCACCAAGACGGCGTATTGGCTCTACTTCATCAATAGCAAACCGGTGCCGAAGGCGGCAAACGAGTTTGTGCCCGCGGTTGGCGATACGATTGAGTGGCGGTTAATTTCGGGATACTGATTTATTTCGGCGCAGAATCAAAAACAGTACCACACCAAAGGCAAAGAGGGCAACTGCTATCAGGTGATTGTAGGTAAAGGTCACTCCGCCAATCTTCGTTTCCATTTCGGCTTCGTAATAACGAACATATTCGATCGCAAATCGGAAGACGGCTTCGATGATCAACATCAACGAAAATGTCGCGCCATAGAACTTCTTCCCTTTGTCGAAATGATGGAGCAGGAAAAATAGCCCCAGTCCGTAGAGCGACGAGTAGATCTGTGTCGGATGCAGATGCGCGTCGCCAAACTGCGCATACGGAATTGATCCTTCAGGAAATGATACGCCGAACGGAAGGTCGCAGGGCATCCCGAAACAGCATCCGTTGAGAAAACAGCCAATCCGGCTGACGAATATTCCCAGCGCCAACGCCGGTGCAAAGATATCCATCACCTGCCAGAGACGCTGCTTCTTGAGATTGACATAGATCAGCGTTGCGGCGATTGCGAAAACCACTCCGCCGTAAAGATTCAGTCCGGCAATCCCAAACTGGCCGCTCGAACCAAACGGATTGAATGAAGACAATAGATCATCCGAAAAATCCGACCAATGGAATATGACATAGAAAACTCGAGCACCGATGATGCCGGTGAAGATAACGACAAAGGCGAGGTTAAGTACGAAGTTGACGTCGACATTCTCACGCAGAGCGCGCATGCGGATATAGACAATACCGAGGAAGAACGACAACGCAAGCATCAGCCCGAAGCTGCGCAGGGCGAATGGACCGATATGAAAGATTTCCGGATGCATAAGCGAAGCTGAATATATGAAGTGTCAATCTATTTACAAGATCAAAGGTTGGTGAGCTTAGCGTACTTTTCTAATCTTCAAGCCGGCACCCCGACACCCCTCCATGCAGGAGAGGTGTCGAAGTTGGGATAGTTACTGCCCCAAAATCAGCGGCAGACCGTTTTTGGAATTACCGATGATGACAATCTTCGCGTTGGGCGACTGCGCCAATTTCTCGGTGGTTTCAATACCCTTCCACTCGAGCAATTTATCGTTGATTCCAGCCGAGACGATCTTCTGGAAATCTGCGATACCCTGTGCCTCAATGCGCTTGCGCTCTGCCTCCTGCTGTTCCTTTTGCAGAATAAACTCCATGCGCTGGGCTTCCTGCTGTGCAGCCAGTTTCTCGTTAATCGCTTCGGAAATTCGTTGCGGCAACGTGACATCGCGAATCAAGATGCTTTCGAATTCGACGAATTTGTCTTTGAGCTTCTCCTTAACCGCGGCAAGCATCAGCCCGGCGATTTCTTCACGCTTGGACGAATAGAGCTCCTCCGGAGTATAGCGACCGGCAATCGATCGTGACTCGCCACGCAAGGCAGGCGCGACCACGACATCGAAGTAGCTGGGTCCAATCGTGATCTGTAAACTATCGAGTTTGTCAACATTTGGGCGATACCACACCGACACTTCGAGCGACACTGTTGCGCCGTCAGAGGTGAGTAGTTTAAGCGTTTCTTTCGCTTCCTGTGTTTGGACCTTGTAGATATAGATCGTGTTCCACGGCATGTGCCATGCGAAACCTTCCGGATAGATCGTTCCCATCTCGGTGCCGCCGCCAAACTTGAAGTACTTGACGCCGCGCGCGCCGGATTCGATTTGCGTGCCACAGCCGACGAAGACCAACGCGAGCAACAGGATGACCGCAATCTTCAGACTTGTGGATGGACGGGGATTGGTGGACATGATGATACCTCCTCGGTAAAAGCCTTCCCGTTTGGTGTACGGGAAGGCGCAGGGTTTGCCGTTTTGTCGGAATGAATTTAGTGTCAGACTTCTGTTAACACAAATCTTGCATCAACAGCGCGAGTGTTATTTTTGTCCGCGGTCACGATGAATGGATTGATGTCGATTTCAGCAAAATCGGGGAAATCGAGCACCAACTGCGAGAGCTTGGTGATGGCGTCTTCGATCGAGACAATATCAACTGGCTTGGAGCCGCGGAATCCGGTCAGCAATCTGTAGCCCTTGAGACTCTGAATCATCTCACGCGCATCGAGATCCGTGAGCGGTGCAATCCGGAAAGATACGTCCTTCATGATTTCAACATAGATACCGCCCAGACCAAACATGATCAGCGGTCCAAACGACGGGTCAGTCGTCATACCAATTACAGTCTCGACTCCGCCGGTGATCATCTCTTGAATCACCACCGAGAATTTCTCTTTGGAGTTGGGCATCGCCTTTTTGATGCGCTTTTGCATCTCAACATACTGCTCCATCACTTCCTGCGGTGTGCGCAGGTCGACGGCGACAGCCTTGTATTCGGTCTTGTGCAGGATGTGCGGCGTGTTGACCTTCATCACGACCGGGAAACCGATCTTCTGCGCGATCTTAGCGGCTTCCTCTTTAGAAAATGCATACTTATAAGCGGCCACCGCTATCTTGTAGGCATCAAGAATCTGCAGAGCATCATCTCCGACAACAGCCGGATTCTTGGCTTTACGATTTCGCGCAATGATCTCCGTAACCTTGTCGCGGTCGCCTTTGATCTTGGCGATCTTACCTTCTGGACGCGACAACCAGCGTCGATACTTGTCGATATGCGCAAGCGTCGTTGCAATTGATTCCGGGAAAATCATCGCCGGGATATCAGCCTGACGCAAGCGGTCGAATGCATCGGAACCGTAGGTCACTCCCATGAAGCAAGCGAACATCGGCAGCTTCGATTCGTGTGCGGTATCGATAATCGCATCAGCCACGAGATTGAGGTCAATTGTCACCGGCGGAACGCAGATTGCAATCACCGAATCGATATTTGGGTCTTTGACGACATGCGAAAGCGATTTGCGGAACTCAACACCGGTCGCTCCGGCAACGAGGTCGAGCGGATTGTGAACCGGAGTGCCCTTTGGCAAAATCGGCTGAATGGCTTTGACAGTCTTCTGATCGAATTGCGGCAGCGACATCCCCGAACCGATCAAAGCGTCAGTCGCAAGAATTCCCGGACCGCCGGCATTCGTGACGATGGCCACGCGGTTGCCTTTGGGGACAGGCATTTTCGCAAGCGCATTCGCGACATCGAACATCTCTTCAATCGTGTTGGCGCGAATCACGCCGGTCTGCTCAAACAATGCATCGACCGAGACATCAAGACCGGCCAACGCACCGGTGTGCGATGATGCCGCCGCGGCGCCCTGTGTGGTCTTGCCGGATTTCACGACAATGATCGGTTTGACGCGGGAGACCTCGCGAGCGATTTTACTGAACGTGCGCGGATCACCGAAATTCTCCAGATACAGCAGAATGATTTCCACCGTCGGGTCGTCGCGCCAGTATTCAATAATGTGATTGCCGTCGATATCGGCTTTGTTGCCAATAGAAGCAAACATCGAGAGGCCGAGATTGATTTCCTGCGCCTGGGCGAGAATTGCTTCGCCGAGCGCGCCGGACTGCGAAATCAAACCTATCTTTCCGAACGACGGGCGGATTTTCGAGAATGTCGCATCGAGATGAACCTTTGGGTCGGCGTTGATGATACCGAAGCAGTTGGGTCCGATCATGCGCATGCCGTAACGCTTCACCAACGCCGCGACCTGAAGTTCGAGTTCTGCGCCGGCCTTGCCCTGTTCTTTAAATCCGGCGGTGATCATGACAAGTCCCTTGACGCCCTTCTCCCCGCACTGCTCGACAGTAGTCAGGACGAGTTCTTTCGGGACCACAATCACGGCTAAATCGACCGAATCAGGCACATCGAGAATGGTCGAGTAACACTTGATCGAGTGGATGACCGACTTGGTAGGATTGACCGGGAAGACCTTCCCTTCGAATTCGTAATCGATGATGTTGTGGAGTAGTTCGCGTCCGATCGAGCCTTTGCGGTTGGTAGCGCCGATAACGGCTATCGATTTCGGGCGAAAAATGAAGTCGAGACTTCCTTTCACGGCCGGTTCCTTTCGTCAAGTTTACTCATGGCGAATACGATAGCCCAGCGCGTGAGAAAATTCAAGGGGAATGTTGAGGGGAGGGGCTCGCCACCCTACCCTCTCCCCAGCGGGAGAGGGCAAAGATCAATAGGAATTCTGATTTAGAAACTGGAATAAGATGCTACTTCAGCAACGTCATCTTGCGCGTGTCAGTGTAATCACCAGATTGCAGACGGTAGAGATACACGCCGGAAGCGACCCTGTTGCCCGATTCGTCGGCGCCATCCCATTCGGTTGCATAGCTCCCCGCCGCTAAGTCTTCATCCACCAATGCGCGGACGCGTTGGCCCAGCATATTGATAATGTCAACAGTGACTCGCGAAGCCGCGGCAACTTTGAACTCAATGGTCGTAGACGGATTGAACGGGTTGGGATAGTTCTGCGACAGCGAGTACGACTCCGGCAGCGGTGAATCGGCGATTTCACGAACTGCAGTTGCAGTGGAGATCGTCATTTTACCCAGCCACCCGTCGGTGACTCCGGCAGCGATCGTCATAGTCGTGGGTCCAAATGTGATATTCGTGTTGAACGTACCGCCGGTATACGCCGCAGTTCCGGCAATATTTGTTCCCAGGCACAGATCCGTCGCAGCAGTCGCAAACGTGTCGCTGCGTCTTGCCCAGCGACGGGTGCCGTCAGAGGCAAGGCGAACCATGACGACATCGCTGCCACCGGCTATATTGACGGTTGTGTCGGCAAATGTGACCCCAATGCCGAAACTGCCCGCGACCAGTACGTCGTCATTGGTGAGAATTCGCACTCCCATACTGTTTGCGCTCGAACCGAGCGTACCGCTGCTCCCTTTCACCCATTGAAACACGCCGGTATTAGTGTACTTGGCAACGAACATCCCGGTGATTGCATTGCCGCTCGAGATCGTGTCTGTATCAAAGATCGCATTGCCTCTATATTGCCCGACGAGATAGACCTCGCCGTGTTCCGTAGTTGCTATCGCATGGCCAATGTCCTCCTGCCCCGGAGTCGATACGGCGCCGGCTTGCTTGGCCCACTCGACAGTGCCGTCAGCGTCATACATCACCAGGAAGATGTCCGGATCATTGATGCTTGAAGAGGTAAGCGTCGTTGTGCCAAAAGTAATGGAGCCTTTGAACTGCCCCGTCACCAGCACACAGCCCCAGATATCGACTTTGACATCGCGATATTGTAGATAATAAGCCGGGTTGACCGGAGTGGTCCGTGTCCAGACCGTATCGCCATCGATCGTGTATTTTGCCAGCGTCCGACCGACGGCAACATAGACGTGGTTGGAACCGTAGAAGATTCCGCCCGGTCCTGCTGTTTCTGCCGGAATCTTTTCTGCCCACAAGACATCGCCGGAGCTATTATATTTGGCGAGACCAACAGTCGCACTGCCGAAAGGAAATTGCTGTGTCCCAAAATCCCATGCTCCGAAGAAGCCACCGCAAACATAGACATTGCCGAGTGCATCGTTGGTGATATCGATCGACTGGTCGAGGAACCCCGACGAACCAAAGCTTCTCACCCAAGCCGCTGTGCCGGCGCTATTGAATTTCGCGACATACATTTCCGCGCCGCTACCAAAGCCTTTAACCTTAATGCCGCCGATCGTCGCGCTGTCGCCATAGTCACCAATGATATAAATGTTTTCATTGGCATCGACAGTCACGCCGCTGACCTTATTGGTCCCGAAACCGCCCGTCGAAAAAGTGGCGACCTGCGTGGCCCAATTCCATGTTTGTGATTGCACGGATGTCGTAAGAAACAAGACTGCGAGGCTGACCAAAAACCGAACATTGACTAATTGCATGCATTTACTCCTGTTGCTGAGATAAGATAAGGCGAGACCCAAATTTGGCAAGGGGATTCTGCTTCAGTCAATGGACCGATACCTAATAATCATTGACTTTATAGAGTTATAATGTATCCTTTACGAACATTCCCAAGTTCAATGGAATTTGACAGCTCGCGCCGTCCACTTCTTACTCTCACTCTGAAACTGAGGTTGCAACGATGTCTCAATCGCCTTTTGCCGAATCTCCGGGCTCGAAAACTCGCCGCTCGTGGACTGTCATCTCGGCATTCACCTGTCTGTTAGCGCTCGCCGGTGTCTTCTGTTCCAGACTTGAAGCCGCAGACATTCCAACCGTAGAGCAAATTCGCCGCCAAACAGTGTCTTTCACCGAGAATCGCGGCCAATGGGACAGCCAGGTGCTGTATAGGGCTGCCAGTTCCGGCGCGACCATGTGGTTTACCAAGGATGGGATCTATTATCAGTTTACGCGGCTCAAGCACGATCAGGCGACTAATCCCGTTGAGCAAATTGGCGGAATAGATTCGCAAAAGTTCGAACAGATGATGATCAAGTCGACTTTTGCGGATGCAAATGCGAATGTTCAAGTCACTAACGAAGGTCTGATGGAGTACAAATGCAATTACTTCTTCGGCAACGATTCAACCAGATGGCAGACCAATGTGCCGAACTACACAGCTATTACATTCCGCAATTTGTATGCGGGCATTGACCTGAAGTTCGAGGCTGGCATCGATGGCATGGAATCGCATTTCATCGTGAGTCCCGGAGCCGATCTGGAACAGATGCGATTGCAGTTTGAAGGCGCCGACTCAATCTCTGTCAATTCCGCCGGTGATCTTATCATCAATAGCCGTTGGGGAGAGTTAGTCGAACGTACTGCTGATATCTTTCAGGACTCAAGTGGCTCGCGCGACAATTACTCCGGAAACTATGAACTGGTCGATGAGCAAACCGTTCGATTTGCAGTCGACGACAGCTATGATGCCTCGCGCGAGCTATTTCTGGCGCCGACACTGACCTTCAGCACTTATCTCGGCGGAAGCGTCGGAGAAAGTCCAGCAGATCGCGGAATAGAAACGAATTCGCTTGGAGAGACAATCCTCGTTGGCAGTACGACATCTGCGGACTTCCCTACTGTGAATGCCTCTGACATTACACAGGCTCTAAAGGACGGATTCGTCACCAAGTTTAATGCATCCGGTACAGGATTGCTTTCCAGTACGTACTTGGGCGGCTCAAGTGACGACTATTGTACAGCTTTGAGAATTACCGCCAGCGTGTTGCCCGGGATTATCGTAATCGGCGGGACGTATTCTTCCGATTTTCCAATGGTGAACGCAGTTGATGCGAGTGCGAATGGTGCACCAGACTGCTTTCTCGTGGCATTTGGCGGCGATGACGGTAGCGGTGGAAATAATGGCATCAGTTTCAGTACTTATCTTGGCGGATCTTTTAGCGAATACCCTTCTGCAATGGCCGTGCAGTGTGTCCCTCCTTGCAACATCAACCAATATACTGTCTGGGTAACCGGCCACACTCAATCCACTAATTTTCCCACAAGCAATGCGTACAATGTCGCACTAAGTGGGCCTTCCGACGCTTTCTTAACTGAATTTACGATCGGAGTCTCGGGCAACAGCATGGGCCGAAGTACGTACTTTGGCGGCAGCTACATCGATCATGGTGCTGGAGTTATCATAGTTGGCGGTGCAGCCAACCGACCGATCGTAACTGGAACGACTCAATCGACCGACTTCCCACTTGTGAACCCGTTCGATGCAACTTATGGGGGGGCGGATGCGTTCTTGGCGGGATTTGACTATGCGGGTAATGGTCAAATGTTTCCTACGTTTAGCACCTATTACGGTGGATCGGATTTCGAAGAAGATCTCAGCATTGTCGCTCGCAGTTCCGGAAATCTCGTTATCGCAGGAAGTACCACGTCTACTGACCTGCCGATTTCGGCCGGCTATGACAATAGCCACAACGGCAACTACGATGGTTTCATCGCAGAATTTAACAGTAACGGCTCGTCCCTGGTGTTTAACACCTATCTTGGGGGGACGGGATATGATAGACTCTATGGCGGTCTAGCTTTGGATCTAATGGGAAATATTTATGTTACGGGATACACTCAGTCGACGGACTTTCCAACCGTCAATCCTTACGATACATCTCTTGCCGGAACGGGCGATGCCTTCATCGCGAAGTTTAACTCGACGGCAACGAACCTAGAATTCTCAACTCTTCTCGGCGGTTCCGGGATAGATCAGGGCACGGGCATTACAGTCGATGCACCAGGATGCCTTTATGTCGCCGGATCGACTTCATCATCGAATTTTCCCGTCGCCAATCCGTACGATCCGACCCTTAACGGTTCCGATGCATTCCTAACGAAGATTTGTCTGCAAACGCACGTCTGCGGTGACGCCGACGGTTCCGCAATTGTAACCATTTCTGACGCAGTGCTGCTCATCAATTATATCTTTGCCGGCGGTCCGGCACCCAATCCCTTGCTTTCGGGCGATGCCGATTGCAGCGGCAGTGTCACGATTTCCGACGCAGTGTACTTAATAAACTACATATTTGCAGGTGGTGCCGCGCCATGCGCGTCTTGTCCGTAATGCTCCGGACTTAAAAATACCGTTGCCAAATTTGCGGTTCTACATTAGAATTCACTGTTCGTACTTCACCTAGTTCCAAAGTAAGGTGCTGTCAGTATTGAACTGGGACGACGTGATCCAACCGGAGTCATCTGTGCGCAAGTATTTGTTGCTGAATTTCCTATTGCTGCTTCCTGCGATTCAATTGTTCGGTCAAGGCTTCTATGATATCGACAGTGTGCGGACCATCGAGCTCATTTTTCCGCAAAGCAATTGGGATCAGATCCTGGATGACCTCTACCAGGCCGGAGAAGAAGAGCGGTTGTTGGGCACGGCAATTATCGACGGCGTGGTTTATGACAGCGTTGGAGTGAGATATAAAGGGCAAAGCACTTACAGCGTCAATCGGGTGAAAAACCCATTCAACATCAAGCTCGACTACATCAAGGACAATCAGGAGATCGAGGGCTATGGCACGCTCAAGCTCGCCAATGTCTGGTATGATCCAAGTTTCGTGCGTGAAGTCCTTGGTTATGAAATAGCTCGCAAATATATGCCCGCATCGCTGGCCAACTACACTAATGTCTACGTCAACGGTACCTTGCTGGGGCTTTACGTCAGTGTGCAGGACGTCGACAAATTGTTCATGCGTACGCATTTCCACAGCGACGGGAATGCCCGTTTCAAAGGCGAAATCACCGGGCCGTCGCAGGTTTACGTAGTCTGGGGATACCTGGGACAAGATTCAGCAAGCTATCAGTACCAATATGAATTGGATTCTGACGCCGGATGGAAAAACCTGATCGATTTTCTTGATACGTTGAACAACTTCCCCGCTGATGTGGAAACCGTGCTCAACGTCGACCGGCACTTGTGGATGTTGGCCTTTGACAACCTCATGGTCAATCTCGATTCGCCGA
>CAUJJY010000040.1 GCA_963205155.1 Candidatus Zixiibacteriota bacterium
ATGCCCTTGACGCCGCCTTTGTGGCGCGAGGTCAGGAGCTTCTTGAGTTCTGTGACCGGCATCGGACGCGGCGAAGAAAACAGCACCGCTTCGATGAGGTTCATTTCGTCTTCGGTATAGCCAATCTGATTAGAGTCGGACGACATAGATTTCTCCAAAATGCTGGTGCTGGCGGGCGCTGATGCGCTGAAGCTTAACCAACTCAAGAAGTGCGAGGAATGTTACCACGTAGTAGATACGGCGCTGATTGGCCTGAACTAAGCTGGTGAGCGTTGTTTGTTCGGTGGTTTCGAGAATGCCGAGGATGTACTCGACCTGGTCCTCGATGGAAAGTTCGAAATTGTCTACCTCGTGCTTGGGCTGATCGGCGGCGGTTTTCATCACCTCGGAGAATGAGCGAACGAGATCGTATAGGGTCGCTTCGATGGTGAAGGTCTCCTGAACTTCGGGGCTCAAGTATGAGAAGTCACCGCGCTTGAGTACCTGGCGTTCTTTAACTTCGAGGATAGCAAATTTCTCGGAGGCTTCTTTAAAGCGCTTGTATTCAAGCAGCGCCATTATCAGTTCTTCGCGCGGATCCTCATCATCGCCGTCGATTTCGGAATGGCGCGGCATCAGCAGGCGCGCTTTGATGCGAATCAGCGTGGCGGCCATGAGCAGGTACTCGCCGGCAACTTCGAGGTTGAGGAGTTTCATCATCTTGACGTAGTCGAGATACTGGCCGGTAATGGTGGCAATGGGAATGTCGTAGATGTCGATCTCTTGATTGCGAATCAGATAGAGCAACAAGTCGAGGGGGCCTTCGAAGCCTTCGATCTTGATCGGGAAGCTATCGGCCTCGGAGACCGGCTGAATATCGTCGAAGAAATTATCGTTGCTCATCGCAGATTCATTTTCTCTCTGACCATGGCCATTGTTTCCTGAGCGCGGACGCGGGCGCGATTGGCGCCGTCCTCGAGCATGTCGTTGACAAAATCGATGTCGCTTTCCAGCGCGGCGCGCCGGCTACGAATAGGTTCTAACGCTTTATTAATATCGTCCGCAAGCTGTTTCTTGCAGGCAACACAACCAAGGGCGCCGGAGCGACATTCGGTGTCGATGCGGTCGATTTCCGCCTGCGGAGTATACAACTGATGCAAGGCAAAGACCGGACAAATTTCGGGACGGCCGGGGTCGCCCTTGCGGAGTTTCAATGGATCGGTAAACATCTTCTTGACCTTGGCCTCGGTCTCTTCAGGCTTCTCCGCTATCGTGATTTCGTTGCCGTACGATTTGCTCATCTTCTGGCCATCGATGCCGGGAACGACGGGGATCTTGGTGAGCAACGATTGAGGATCGGGGAAGACCTCGCCGAAGATGCCGTTGAAACGGCGGCCAACTTCGCGGGTCAACTCGATGTGCGGGACCTGGTCCTTCCCTACCGGCACGAAATCGGCGCGATAAAGAAGGATGTCGGCGGCCTGCAGAAGCGGATAGCCGAGGAAGCCGTAGCTGTCGAGGCCGAGCTTTTCGACCTTCTCTTTGTATGATGGAACGCGCTCGAGCCACGGGGTCGGGATGATCATCGAAAAGAGCAAATGCAATTCGGCGTGTTCCTTGACCTGCGACTGGATGAAGATCGCGCATTTTTTCGGATCGAGACCGGCAGCAAGATAGTCGATGGCCATCTGGACGATGCGATCATCGAGGTCGGCAGTTTCATCGGCGTGCGCAGTGAGAGCGTGCCAGTCGACGATGCAGCAATACATGTCGTAGTCATTTTGCAACCGCACCCAATTGGCGAGTGCACCTTCAAGATTGCCGATATGCAGTTTCCCGGAGGGTTGCATACCGGAGAGAATAACTTTTTTAGCCATGTTGATTGATTCTACCCAACGAAGAGATATTTTTTCCAGACTTCGTCGCCTTTGCGGACGAGCTGGCGGATAAAGGTGAGGTGGCTGGGCTTGCGCGGTCGATTAGAGAGCGGCATGCCGGCCTCATCGGGTGTGCGGTTGCCCTTCTTGTTATTACAGCGTTCACAAGCACAGACGAGGTTGTCCCAGGCATCGGCGCCGCCACGAACTGTAGGAATGACGTGGTCGACGGTCATGTTGCCGTGTGTGGTGCCGCAGTATTGGCAGACACCGTTGTCGCGCTTGATGACGTTTTTGCGATTGAGCATGACTTGGCGGTATGGAACGCGGGCGTAGAGTTCGAGACGAACGATCGAGGGTTCTTCGACCGAACGCGAGACCGAGCGGACGCGATGTCCGTTGCGGCTTTCGACGAGTGATGCTTTTCCGAGATAAACCAAGACAATGGCTCTCTTAACGCTGGTGGTGACCAGCGGTTCGTAATTCTGATTGACGACTAGTACAGGGTCAGTAAGCATAGCGTTTCCAATTAGCCCACAAAGTACGGCTAAAACGCAAAAGTGTCAAACTAAAAACTGTATTAAAACTGCGATTTTCCCGCAAAAACATTGAGTGTTTTTAGTTGGAGCCGGGAAGCATCCTTGATAAAATTTGGGCATGAAAAAGCTAAAAGTTACCGTCCGCCGAACACGCGAAAGCGATTTGTTCGAATGCTGGCAGATGATTGCCCGCACGATGAATGATTTGTTCAGAAGAAGCGGCAAGAAGCCGTTCAAATTTACAGCGACCAGCGCCGATCCGACGATGATGCATTTTCGCAAGGTCGATCCGGAGGCGTCGTATGTGGCGTTGAATGCCAAGGGCGCGATAGTCGGATTCACGCAGGCGTTGATCAGGGGGAATGAGTGGTATCTGGCTTACCTGTTCATTGATCCGCAGTATCAGTCGACCGGAGTCGGCAAAAAGCTGTTGAAGCTGGCGATGGATTATGGCCGCAAGAATGGCGAGATCACGCGCTGGGCGCTGTCAACGTTTGCGTACAACCCACAGGCGCTGGCGATTTACAGCAAGATGGGAATGACGCCGCAGATTGCGTTGTTGGTGATGACGCGCGAATGGAAAGGTGAAAAGAAACCCGCGTCCATCAAGCCGAAAGTGCGATTGACGATGCAAGTTGTGACGACGCATAAGCTAATTAATCGATTAACGAAGCTTGATATCAAGGTGCGCGGAACGGCACGACCGGAAGAGCATTTCTTCTGGACGGGCGACGAGAAGCACCGCTTGTTGGCGTTCTACGATGACAAGACGCTCGTGGGATACAGCGTGGTGGCGACGACGTCGCGAATTGGTCCGATTGCGGCAGCTAAGCCGGAGTACTTATCGTCGATATTGGCGATGTCGGTGAATTATGGACTTGAGATCGGGCAAGCGCGCCAGCTGGTATTCGTGAATGGCGAAAATGTTGAAGTGGTTCAGTCGTTATTGCAGTCGGGTTTCCATATTGAGGAAGCGACGGTTGTGATGGCGAGCGAGCGGTTTTCGGACTCGAGCCGTTATGTGCCGGGGCATTTGGCGCATTATTAAAAGCCCTTACCTCCCGCGAAACGCGGGATCTTCGACCTACCCCTCTCCCTTGAAGAGGAGTAAGTTCTCTGCGAGTGTCAGATTTGAGAAAGGCAGAAGCGTCAGGTCACATCCCGGCGCGGTTGTGAATCTTGTTCTTCCGAAAAGTACTTCGCGCCGGGACAAGACCTGACGCAACAGAAAGAGCCTGAAATGCGAATGTCGGGTTCCGCGCTTCCCGCTAAAGCGCGGTACGGGTCGCTGGGAACGCCGACCTGCATTGGGGGAAAATGCCCTCACCCCTACCCCTCTCCCAGAGGGAGAGGGAAAAGGTGCGGACCGCGCGAAATATCGGAAGCGGCGGCATCTTCTGACTTCAGATTAACGTAAAATTAGCACAGGAACCAATGGCGGGGTTGAGGGTTAT
>CAUJJY010000041.1 GCA_963205155.1 Candidatus Zixiibacteriota bacterium
GACTGGTATGACTTCGCAAAGTTAGTAATCAAATAGACAAGTAGCGAATCTCCTCACAGTGATTCACCGCCAGCCCCGTTCTGCGAAAGTGGAACGGGGTTTGTGTCTGGGGGGCGTTCGGATGCTAGTAGAAAGTCAAGCCCATTCCGAATGTGATTTCTGCGGACGTCACTGACTGGCCGAGGTAACCGCCACCACCGTCCGTCAATGTAGTCTGCATGTTAGGCAGGGCTCGTTCGAGAACAGTGAGATGGAAAATCACTGGAGAATTTGAGGATGGAGCAATTTCGAAGTCTAGCAACCCGCTAAATGCAATTCTTGAGTTTGAATCGTCACCGAAGGTGAAGCCTGAACTCCGACCGTCCGCACTGAATTCCATTGTGACCAGACCAATTGCTGCGCCGACTGACAGGCTGACTATGCTATGTCCCAGAAGCCTGAACAGAAAACTGACATCATACGTAGTCATCGACGATGATTGGCTCCAGAGATCGCGAATGGTATCTTCGGGCAAGGAATACCATCCATTAGGGTAAATTGTCGCAACATATCCGTCGGAGTCGAATCCTCTTTGCACACTGAAACGCAGTGTTACAATGGATGACATATCTTTCTGAATGTAACCGCCGATTCCGGCTGGGCTTGGATGTCGTTTATGGTCAGTGAAGCTCTGCAATCCGTACACCCCCAACTGCGTTTCCGCCACGACTGCACAAGTCAGAGCCAGAACCATTGCTGCCATGCTCACAATTCCCTTGAGCGTCATTTTACCTCCCACTTAAGCTACACTACCTAAGACGAATCAACTATGAGTTCGTTAATCCTCGTGAAATAATTCACATTTTATCGTTGACAAAGCCTTTGCGAAACCCGATAATATTAACCGTAGTTTAGGCTCGACATGGGCGGTCCCGGGTCGGCCATCTATCTGTTTGCCACAGCCAGAGCTCTGGTAGACAGCGTGCGGCACAAAGTGTGAATGTGTCTCGCGGCATAATTCATGAATTGACACCTATTTACTAGGCAGGTTACCGATGAGTATCAGCACCTTGGCGAGGGAAATCGCTGAATCGCCGACTCTGAAGCTTAACGAAGAAGCCCAGGACTTGCGCGATCGCGGCGAGGCCGTCATCCATTTGGGCGCGGGGGAGCCGAAGAGCAAGGTTCCATTCGAGGCGCTTCTCAACTGCGCGGCGCAACTGTCGACCGCGGAAGTACGCTACACACCGACGGAGGGCATTTCACCGCTGCGCAAGGCGATTATTCGCTATACGGAAGAGAACTACGGCAAGGTGATCGGCAAGGACAACGTCCTGGTTTCCGGCGGTGCCAAGCAGGCCTTGTCGGTGCTGTTGACAACGCTGATCAACCCGATGGACGAAGTGATTATTCTCGCACCGTACTGGGTGAGCTATCCGGAAATGGTGAAGATGGTATACGGCAAGCCGGTGATCGTGACACCGGGCGACGGACGGTTTGAGCCGCGGCTTAAGGATATCATCGATATGACCAGCTCGTACACGAAAGCGGTCATCATCAACAGCCCGAATAATCCCTCCGGCGTGGTCTACTCCGAGCAATTCATTGCCGAGGTGGTCGAATACTGTGAGAAGAAGGGAATCTATCTGATCATGGACGACATCTACCACAAGCTCGTATTCTCGGGCAAGACGTGGACGTCGTGTTACAAATACGCCAAGGATCAGACCGACAATTCGCGGCTTATCGTGATCAACGGAGTATCGAAGCTGTACGCGATGACCGGGTACCGTATCGGCTGGACAATCGCTAATTCGCAGATCATCGAAACGATGATCAACGTGCAAGCGCAGACGACCTCGTGTCCGGCGGTGTTGTCGCAGATCGCGGCGGTTGGCGCGCTCACCGGAATCCAGTCCGGCGTCGAGAGCCTGCGCCTGATGCTGGAAAACAACCGCAAGGTGATGGTACAGGAGTTGAATGCGTTCGAGGGTGTGAAGTTGATTCCTCCGGATGGAACATTTTATGCGCTCCCAGACTTCCGCGCCTACAGCAATGACTCGGTGGCTCTGTCGAAGACTTTGCTGAAAAAGGCGATGGTGGTGGCGGTTCCGGGCAAGGAGTTTGGAATGGAGGGCCATCTGCGATTGAGTTTCTGCGGAACAATCATGGATATCATGGAAGGTGTTGCGCGCATCAAGTGGGTGCTTGATCCGAATTCTCCGAACGAAATCTACATCGGCGACAGAAAACTTGTGAGGGATTGGCAATGAACAGCAACTACTTGGATATAAAGTCACCGGCGCACGCAGTTGCCAAGGACCGCGCCAGCGATTTCGGTCTTAAGCATCACGGGCTAACCAATTTGCACATGGTCTACTGGAATTTGGTGGAGCCGGCACTATATGAAGAAGCGATGTTCCGCCGTGAAGGCAACATCTCGCACCTCGGACCGCTGGTCGTCAACACCGGCAAGCACACAGCGCGCGCGGCAAATGATAAGTTCGTCGTCCAGGAAGCGACCACCACGGACAAGATCTGGTGGGGACAATACAACCGGCCGTTCAGCCCAGAGAAGTTCAGCGCGGTCTATGCGCGGCTGCAAGCGTTTCTGCAAGATCGCGACCTGTTTGTGCAGGACTGTTACGTCGGTGCTGACCCAAATTATCAACTTCCGATTCGCGTGATAACCGAATACGCGTGGCATTCGTTGTTCGCGCGGAATATGTTTATCCGTATTGATGCACTCGACCAATTGAAACGACACGTGCCGGAGTTCACGATTATTGCAGTGCCGTCATTTCAGGGCGTGCCTTCGATTGATGGAACACTGACACCGACATTCATTCTGCTTAATTTCGAGCAGAAGCTGGTGATTATCGGTGGTTCGGGCTACGGCGGCGAGATCAAGAAATCTGCTTTCACGATTCTTAATTATCTTCTCCCGCTGCAAGGCGTGATGACAATGCATTGCTCGGCGAATGTCGGCAAGGCGGGCGACGTCGCGTTGTTCTTTGGATTGTCGGGAACTGGCAAGACGACTTTGTCGGCTGATCCGCGTCGGCATCTGATCGGTGACGACGAAGCCGGTTGGAGCGATGAAGGTGTCTTCAATTTCGAGGGCGGCTGTTATGCCAAGGTGATCAATCTGTCCGCGACGGCAGAGCCGGAGATTTTTGCCTGCACAAGGCGGTTTGGAACGATTCTGGAGAACGTGATTTACGATCCCATTACGCGCCATCTCGATCTTGACGATGACGAACGCACCGAAAATACGCGCGCTTCGTATCCGCTCGATTTCATCGAGAATGCTCTTCCCGAGAAGCGCGCTGGACATCCGAAGAACATCATCATGCTTACCTGTGATGCCTCCGGCGTACTTCCGCCAATCGCGCGGCTGACGCCCGATCAAGCACTGTATCATTTCATTTCCGGGTACACGGCAAAAGTATCGGGCACCGAAATCGATCTCGGCAAGGAGCCGGAAATCACCTTCTCGGCGTGTTTCGGTGCGCCGTTTATGGTGCATCATCCCTACTTCTACGCTGATCTGCTCAAGCGCAAAATCATCCGTCACGACGTCAAGTGCTGGCTGGTAAATACCGGCTGGACGGGCGGTCCCTACGGTGTCGGCAAACGCATCAGCATCCGTTACACGCGCGCAATGCTGGAGGCGGCTTTGACCGGACAGTTGGACAATGTCGAGTATCGCGAAGATAAACTTTTCGGTTTCAAGGTGCCGCTGACCTGCCCCGATGTGCCGGCGGAAGCGCTGTATCCTGAAAGTTCGTGGCCCGATAAGGCAGCCTACGCGAATCGCTACAAGCAGCTTTCGGCGCTGTATATCGAGAACTTCAAGAAGTACAAGGACGGTTGTCCGGAAGAGATTGTCGCGGCGGGGCCGAAGCGGTAAGCCTCAAGAAGACCATCATGCCTTGCCCCTCTCCCTCGAAAGGGAGAGGGGTTGGGGTGAGGGCGACAGATACTAACAATTCTCTGTGGTCAGGGAAAGCATCAAGATACGTTTGCCCCTTAATCGCCAATTAGGTATACTCTCACCCATATGAATTACCGCTTCAATCCATCCGACAACTACGAGCGCACCATGCAAGAAGTGGGCTATTTGCCGCGAACAGCGGCGACGCCGGAAACCTACAGTGTTCTTGGTTTCAAGTGCGGGCTCGAAGTTCACCAACAATTGCTGACTAAACAGAAACTCTTCTGCCGATGTCCTGCCGGAATTTATCAGAAGGCGGACGATTACGACGCAGAGATT